>DAZF01000024.1 GCA_002507205.1 Methanolobus sp. UBA32
TCTACTCTCTGGTTGCTTATTTTAGGTAGTTTGATTATATTTGTTTCAAAATCCACAGTATAATGTTGTGGTATTTGAAACGATTGTAGGGGATTCTTTTTTGATTTGAAGTTAGGAAACCCTTTTTTTCTCTAAAAAACCGTGTAAATGCAGATTCAAGGTTGATAAGTGAATTTAACAATGATTGTGAGTTTACTTCTTTTAACCATTCGTGTTCTCTTTTCAATTCATGAACCAACATATCCTGTAAATCAAATCTTGATAGATGCTTCTTTTCTGTTTCATANNTTTAAGCATCATCAACTACTATATTTTAACAATATATTTAGTTTTTGTAAAATTATAAGAACATCTAAATGTCACTTTGTAGATAGTACGCCTTTCATCTTCCACCTTACGGAAGGAGATTTCTCGGCTTACAAGTTAAAAAGATTATTACGAACCATTTTTCATCATTAGAATATCAATAACTCTTGGCGGATATTTTCATATATAATTGACTCTATTTAGAAAAGAAGATATTTAAGGGAGAAGGGAAGGATGCTGGAAAGCAAATGTATAATAATAGCAGGTGAGGAAGCTGGTCCGAAGTCTAATAAAATGGGCGGCATCTGGAATGTAATTGATGCCGAAGCCAGGAACCTGGCCAATCTGATAAGTAAAGGGGTTATCGATGAAAAGACTGCGCCCAGTATAATCGTTGCAGGTCCTTACTATGGTCACAGCGGCTCTGACTGGAATAAAGGACTAAACCGTATCACTGACATGAGCGGGCTTGAAGAGATAGAACCGGACGGTGAACTCTTTGAAACCCTCGAGGAATTGAAAATAAAGGGTATCGAAGTCATTCCGGGAATTGAACATGTGAACGGTGTGAACATAATATACCTCATGTTCAAAACAAATGATTTTTGCAGGGTGAGCAGAGAATACAAAGGACAGGATATGTGCCTTGCCAATATGATAAAAGCAGAGGCATTCGATCTTATCGGCCTGGATTCCATGGCTTATGAGAATATGGGCAACGGAATGGAATATACGCATTATCTCAATCTTTCCTATGCTATTTCCGAGTTTGTAAAAACGCTCGTAACAGCACGGGAAAAAAGCTCAGAAGAATATAAGGACAAAGCAATATCTGAATTTGCAGCATCCCTCATGCCTGCAATCCATGTTTCACTTCACTGTCATGAATTTGGTGTTTTCTATTCCCTTGCACGTCTTAAAAAACTGGGAATCAGTGTCAATACCGTGGCAACTTATCATGCAACACTTCCAGGCAGGTCATCAGGACATCGTTCCATTCAGAAGATACGGGAAAATGATAGTTCATGGGACAGTGGTGTTCCGCTCAATTTCACAAAACTTGAGTCACTCTCTTCTTATGCAGATGTTGTAACCGCTGTCGGAGATTCGACACGTAAAGAAATTAAGCTGTTCTACGGCATAGATTCGATAATCGTCCGCAATGGTATAGACAACAATGATGATGAGATCGAATGGGGTAAAAAAACAGAATGCCGGAGAAAGATACAGGATTTCCTGTCTGAAAAGATATACAATGTATTTGATAGTAAACTAATACCATCTGACAGAATAATACCTATTTTTTCAATATCACGCATTGAGATCGAGAATAAGGGGTATCCTGACCTGCTAGATTCACTTGTAATACTTGACAGGATGGTTAAAACCGAGATAGATGCCGGTCATCTTGATGAGAACTATCGGGTTATCTGTTTCATCATTGCTGCACACGGCCCAAAAACAAATCTCCCTGAGAACTTCCCGATAAATCTCCCTGAAGAGGTGCTGGTCGGAGAGGAAATACGCCTCCAGCAGATGATAAAGGCCAGAGGTCTTGAATGCTCAAGAATACCGGATGGAAGCAGGCATGTTGCAGCAGTACTATATCCACAGTGGATATCCGACCATGACGGCGGACTTAACCTCAGACCTGATGAATTCATGGCAGGGTGTATTGCAGGTGTTTTCCCTTCAAAGTATGAGCCATTCCTGCTTACAGGACTTGAGGCAGGAAAAGAATCCACACCCAGCATTGTAAGTAAGATATGTGGTTTCAGTGACGCACTCAAAACCCTCAAACGACTGGTCATGGGAATGGGAGGAGTAATAGTCGTCGACAACATCAATCTCCCTTATCTGGAGTCCATTTCTGATTATGCCCTTGCTATGGATTATTTCATAGACACATACACGGATGACAAGGTAAAGTACAATCTCCTTTGCCAGGAAGCAAATCTCCTTGCAAGGGACATGAACTGGGAAGATCCCATCAAAACGTACTATGAACTTCTCACAGGAACGAGGATGGAGTAAATGTCTGAAATACGCAAACACTATTTCCTTGATGAGTATTGTATAATAGCATCCGGGAGAAGCAAAAGACCATCTGCTCCAAAAGCCTGCGGAGAGGAAAGCAAATCTGCAAATTGCGTTTTTTGTAAAGATCACGAAGATGAGACACCACTTGCAAATGCTGTGTACAAGAATGGCGAGATACTGAAAGATACTGATGAACAGCGTATCACAGGCTGGGATGTAAGGTGTATTCCTAATCTTTACCCTGCATTATCCCCGGATGCTCCTGATGTTGAACATGATTCATTTGAAGTCAAAAAAGGCTATGGATTCCATGAAGTTATTATTGAGAATCCACTTCATGAAAGCAGAATACATCTGTTCTCAGATGAAGAGATACTTCTTCTAATGAAAGTATACAGGGACAGGGTAATGCACTACCAGTCACAGGAAGGAATAAAATATGTTTCACTATTCAAGAACTGGGGCAAAAAAGCAGGTGCCTCCCTGGAACATACCCACACACAACTAATAGCTATCCCGATCATGCCTTCCTCCGTCACAAAAGAAAAAAAGGCAATGGAAGAACTGGAAAGCTGTCCCTACTGTAAAATAGTTGAAAAAGAAGAGGGAAAAGAAAGACAGGTTTACGAGAATGATCATTTCATCCTTATAGCACCATATTTTTCCAGGGTCCCTTATGAAACATGGATACTTCCAAAACAGCATGTAAATCATATATCAGCCCTCAGTGATGAAATGCTCCTGTCGCTTGGAGACTGTATCAGAACAGCAGTTTCACTCTTAGACCGGACCATACCAGAACTGGCATACAATTACATGTTCTTCCAGGTAGAACATGACCTGAGTTACCATTTCAACATTCGCATAGCTCCTGTAACATCAATTGCAGCTGGTTTTGAGAAGAATACGGATATATATATCAACTCAATGCCGCCGGAAATAGCTGTTCACCACCTGCTGGAGAAGCCATAGGACATCTTAAAGAAGTGATCCAATGAAAGAACAATTGCGAATAGCCATGTTTTCATGGGAAAGCCTTCATTCCGTTAAAGTCGGTGGGCTGGCACCTCATGTGACCGAGTTATCAGAAGCTCTGGCGTTGATGGGACATGAGATACATATATTCACCCGGAACAATGACATGCCTCCCTATGAGATTGTCAATGGCGTACATTATCATCGGGTATATCATGACCTTTACGGAGGTATAATACAGCAGATGGATAGCATGTGTGATGCTATGCACACGGCTTTTATTGAAGCCACCGGAACTTTTGGTAATTTTGACCTGACACACGTACATGACTGGCATCCTGTAAACCTTGTGTGCAGACTGAAAGAGGAATTTGGTATTCCTTTTGCAATCACCTACCACAGTACCGAGTGGGGAAGGAATGGGAACCAGCATGGGAACTGGTGGGAGGCTACGGAGATAAGCCACCGTGAATGGAGAGGAGGATACGAATCTGCATGTGTAATATCTACATCCACAATCCTTACAAATGAAATACAGCACCTTTACAAGATTCCTGATTACAAGATAACTATCGTTCCCAACGGCATACATGAGAACAAGATGCAAATGAAAGTGGATCCAGGCAAGGTCAAGGAAGAGTACGGGATTCATCCATACGCACCAGTTGTTCTTTTTGTGGGAAGGATGAATTACCAGAAAGGACCTGACCTCTTTGTCCGTGCTATCCCTGAGGTGCTTGCAAGCAGATGGGATGTCAAATTCGTCATCATAGGCGAAGGGGAAATGAGAGCCGAATGTGAAGGTATAGCGCATGACCTTAACATTCAGGATAACTGCAGATTTTTGGGTTATGTCGATGAATCAGTAAAAAAGAAATGGATGAATGCCTGCAACCTTATCTGTGTTCCAAGCCGCAACGAACCATTCGGCATAATAATGCTCGAAGCATGGGATGCTAGTAAGAATATAGTTGCAACCGATGCCATATCGCTTATAGACAACTTCAAGGATGGAGTTATAGTCTACCAGAGACCGGAGTCAATTGCATGGGGAATAAAATATGTTTTTGACAATTATGCAGATGACCGGCTTGGAAAAGAAGGTAAGAAGCTGATAGGTACCAGATATAACTGGAATAGTATTGCTGAAATGACCGTGGGCGTCTATAGGAGTATGATCCCATAAGCCTGTATTTACTTCAGTATATGAGTCATTTGAAACAATCAGGGATATAGGGGTGATATTATCCGGAAATTTGTAAATAGGGTTTCAAGAAAAGCAGGCATGGCACCTGGAACTCTGATTCATGTTGGTGAGGAAAGAACTGAGAAGCCAAAGATAACGATAATAGACTATGACAGGGACAACTACAAGGAAAGAGTGGTTGAAAATGTAGAGGAATGTTTCCCTTTCAAGGATTATCCCACAATTTCATGGATCAATATTGATGGCATCCATCAGGTTGACATCATTGAAAAACTTGGCAAACACTTTGGTCTTCATCCGCTCGTTATGGAAGATATTGTCCACACAAGCCAGAGACCGAAGATGGAGGATTATGATAACTACATTTATGTAGTTCTTAAAATGCTCTGGTTTCCGGATGATGATACCGATGTTAAAGCCGAACAGGTCAGTATAATACTTGGACATAACTTTGTCCTGTCTTTCCAGGAACTCGAAGGAGATACCTTCAATTCCGTGAGAGAACGCCTCAGAAATTCAAAGGGCAGGATACGGACAATGGGGGCTGATTATCTTGCATATGCACTGCTTGACTCTATAGTTGATAACTATTTTATAATAATCGAAAGGTTCGGGGAAATCATCGAGGATCTGGAAAATAAACTGATAGAGAACCCATCGCCTGAAACCCTGCAAAATATCCACGACCTGAAAAAAGAAATGATATACCTGCGTAAGTCAGTGTGGCCCCTAAGGGAAGTTATCAACGGATTGGAAAGAACCGAATCGCCCCTGTTCCAAGATACGACTTTCGTATTCCTTAAAGATGTCTATGACCATACTATACAGGTGGCAGAAACTGTTGAAACATATAGGGATATACTCTCCGGGATACTGGACGTTTACCTTTCAAGTGTAAGCAATAAGATGAACGAAGTAATGAAGATACTCACAATTATAGCAACTATCTTCATACCACTTACCTTCCTTGCCGGAATGTATGGAATGAATTTCTCCTATATGCCGGAACTTGGATGGAAATGGGGATATCCTGCTGTATGGACCATCAATATAGCAATCTTCCTGTCAATGTACATCTATTTCCGAAAGAAGAACTGGCTTTGATCATAAAGGGAAAACGGAAACCGATACAAAATGTATGAGATATACCATCCGCCATTTACAACCGAAATAACATATTTTGAAGATACTGTAATCACAGTTGAAAAGCAAGGAAGCGACCTTGTGTACAAGCGCACGTTCCGGGGAACAGAGGAGGCTGAGCTTGTGCTGTTGAACAATGATGGAAATATCCTCATAAATCCTATCGAGCCGGTGAATCTACCACGAAAACTTACATCATTCCTCCTGGTAGAATTCAAGCGTCCGGCTTTGATACGCCCAGGTGACAGGAAGAAGATATACCTTACATTCCCTGTAGAGATAGGAGTATTCATCACTGACAAGGCAGGAAACCATGAAGTGATCGATATATTCACCTTTTCAAGAGTTAAGTTCACACTTTACGGAAGCCATAATAACGGGCTTATCTGCAGACACTGGGTAAGTGATGTGTACTCCACGGAGCCACATACTGATCTGTTGCATGAAGGATACATTGAGCTTGAAATAATCAATGATTCAAGCCACATGATGGAAGTCACGCAGGCTGTTTTCAACGCCTATGGAATGAAAATATACTATGGTGACAAGAGACTTGGTATGAAAGCATCCATGAGGATCATAAATAAGTTGCTGGCTGAAACCGATTTCAGTACATACCCCACAACTTCGAGATTCAAGAGGTCCATGGAACTCTATACATCACGTAAACTGATAATAAATGGGACAAAAGGAATAATGGAGTTTGGGATATGAGCAACAGCACCATCATCTCACATTATATACCCCCTCTTTCAGACCCTTTCCTGCAGATCATCATGGTCATAGTAATACTCTTCTTTGCCATTTTGATAGGTAAAGGAATCACAATCTATCTGCAGCGCTCACTTAAGGACAAAATGGATAAAGAGCATCTCAACATCCTGCTCAAGACAATCTATTACGGACTGATAGTCGTTGCAATAATCGGAGTTATCTTCCCTCTCCTCAACATTGATACATCCGGTCTGCTTGTAGCCGGTGGTGTCGTGGGTATTGTCCTCGGTTTTGCCAGTCAGAGCATTGTGGGTAACTTCATATCAGGAATATTCCTGATGATCGAACGTCCTGTTAAAATAGGTGACCAGGTAAATATCGACAACAAGCTAGGATACGTTGAGGACATAAAAATAATTTCAACGATCATCCGTACATATGATGGTCTCTACATCAGATTACCAAACGAGACTGTTTTCACCACCAGCATCACAAACTATGTGGCAAATCTTACCAGAAGGTTCGAATATGTGGTAGGAATCCGTTATGAAGATGATGCAGATAAAGCCATAAAGATCATCAAGGGACTCATTGACGACCAGCCATATGCGCTTGTGAATCCTTCTCCAAGTGTTTTTGTTGACAATCTTGGAGATAATGCTGTTAATATCATTGTCAGAGTATGGGCTCCTGCTACTGAATGGTATGATATGAAGACAAAACTCCTCTGGATAATCAAAAAGACACTTGAAGAGAACGGAATCGAGATAGCCTTCCCACAGAGAACTGTCTGGTTTGCCAGCGAACTCAATACTAAAAGAATCGATACTGAGTATGAAAAGAAGGGGAGTATTAGGGGAACTGATGAAATATGAAAGCTGTATGTATTTGTTTTGAAGTACACCTCCCAGTTCCCTTACGCTGGTACTGGCCCCGGGAAGGGTATGGAGAAACACATATCGAAAAATATTTTGATATGGAAAAAGCATTCCATAATTTTACAAAGCTGGCAGAGAACCTGGAAACATTGAACAATACATTGTCCGAATCCATAGATAACGGCGGCAAATATACCCTGGATATCTCAGGTGTGTTCCTTGAACAATGTAAATGGGCACCTGGAGTGATAGATGGTTTCAGGAATCTTAATCCTGCAATGGTATCTTTTGCAGCTTCCCCATATTATCATTCCGTATGTTCACTATTCCCTAACCTGACTGAGTTCAGGGAACAGGTTGAAATGGACATTGCTACGATAAAGGAACTTTTCGGACAGGAACCAAAGACATTTGTGAACACTGAACTTCTTTTTCAGCAGAAGGTAATTAAGGTTCTCAAAGAGATGGGATTCAAGTGTCTCATATCGGAAGGTTCCCATAATCTCATGAATGGTTATGACCCCATGCACGTTTACAACAATGGTATTCCCACACTTCTCAGGCATATAAACCTGAGTGAGGACCTGGAAATCAAGTTCTCGGATAAAGGATGGCCAGGATATCCCCTGATAGCCGATAAGTTCGCATCGTGGATAGCTAGCATGGACGGGGACGTGATAACCCTCTACATAAAGTATGATGCTATGAACACCCACCTGCAGAGCAATAAGGAAATACTTGAATTCCTGCGGGAAATTCCCCTGAGTTTGAAAAAGCAGGGGATTCAGATGCTTTTACCTGAAGAGGCTGTGGATATGTTCAAAAAGACCGAGTTGCCATCCCTTGATTCGAAGATAACAGCACGTTATGGTATGCATAACCTTCTTGGAAACCATGCACAGCACCTGTTCATGCATGAGCTTGTGGATATTGGCGAGCAGCTAATAATGGTAAAAGAACCGGAAATAAGAACAGAACTTCAAAGAATATTCCGCTATCTGCAACAGAGCGAGATATTCCTTGAGATGAACTCGGAGGAAAGACGCCTTGGGTATGAGAGAGCGGTGAACGCCCTCTCGATACTTTCAGATATTGAACGTGCAATGCTGGAGGCAGGAGAATGAATTCTATCTGCCCTTTCTTTGAAGTTCACCAGCCATACAGGCTAAGGTGGTTCTGGCCTGATCAAAAACAGGGTTTTGACAGGTATTTTGACAAATCTGTGAACAAAGAGATATTCCATAAGGTCTCAGACAAGTGTTATCTCCCTGCAAACAGGACCCTGCTTGAAATTACAGACAACACGGATGGTAACTTTAAGGCAAGCATGTCAGTTACCGGCACCCTGCTTGAGCAGTGTCAGGAATGGGGTGAGGACGTCCTTGATTCCTTCCGTGACCTTGCAGAAACAGGTTGTGTGGAATTTCTGGATGAAACATGTTATCATTCCCTTGCATCACTGTTTGAATCAAAGGAAGAATTCGTTGATGAAGTGAAAGAACACCGTGAACTCATCTCCGAACTGCTTGGTGTCACCCCACGTATATTCAGGAACACCGAGATGCTATACAACAACAGCATCGCTTACCTTGCAAAGGAAATGGGTTACGATGCAATACTGACAGAGGGCATTGAGCGCATTATGGATGGCAGGTCCCCGGACCACGTGTACAAAGCAAAAGGTGCTGATATAGCGATCCTGCTTCGCAATTACAAATTAAGTGATGACATAGGATACCGTTTTTCATCCAGATGGTGGGAGGAATATCCACTCACTGCCAGCAAGTGGGCAGACTGGGCATCCCGGAATATGGGTGAAACCCTGAATATCTTCATGGATTACGAAACGTTCGGCGAGCACCAGTGGAAGGACACAGGCATCTTCGATTTTCTCAGGGCACTGCCAGGTGAGGTAATGGACAGAGGAATGCATTTCCTTACACCATCACAGACAATTGACGCCTACCGACCAGCCGGTGAGATAGATGTAGGTGATTTTTCCACAATATCGTGGGCAGACATAGAAAGAGACACCAGTGCCTGGCTTGGAAATGATATGCAAAGACGCTGCTTTGAGGAAATGAAAATACTCGAGAAATATGTGAAAAAGACAAAGGATGCGGAACTGTTGAGAATATGGAAACACCTGCTGACCTCAGACCACTATTATTACATGAGCACAAAATGGCTCGGGGACGGGGATGTGCATTCATATTTCAGCATACACAGCAGCCCCTATGATGCAGCAGTCAACTTCATGGCAGCAGTGACGGACTTCAAGGCACATGTCTTCAGGACCCTGGCAAAAACAGAATAACAATATATCATTTAAAGTCCTATTTATTTATCGGGAGGTTTATTGTATGGTAAGAGACCTTTACATGTTCTCCAAAGTGGATAAAGAAGCAGAAGTTGTCTGGTTCAATATTTCATACGAGAACACAGTACATTCTGAAGCGGACATAACATCTTTTTTCGCAGAGAAGGGACTTGACATAAGATTTGCATATCTGGACAGTTCTGAAGATCCTTCCAGAGGCAAGTATGTCATGTTCACTGAAGCTGAAAAGGGCAGCGATATCAAGAGTATTGCAGATGAACTTGGAAAAATGGATGTTATACTTGAACTGGATTGGGGCTTTTCAAAGAACAGAGTAATTCAATCTGTGGAATTTCCTCTGCACCTGCTTGGAGAAAGAGCGGTCATCATCAGGGCAAAGACCTTTGTAAATATTCTCACTATGCTTACCGAGCATGTTCCACAATCAGAAGGACTGCTAACTATGATAGGACTAAAGAGCGGGGCAGACGTTGTAAACTATCT
This sequence comes from Methanolobus sp. UBA32, assembly GCA_002507205.1. GTDB lineage: Archaea > Halobacteriota > Methanosarcinia > Methanosarcinales > Methanosarcinaceae > Methanolobus. The sequence goes on from DAZF01000024.1 coordinate 10,088, forward strand.
GAGAGATATGGTTGATGTGAACGACAGCAACTTCCTTGACCTGTTAAAGGAACTCCTTATGGCTGCAGGGTGGGGAATTCTTGAATATGAAATGAGTACTGTGGATCTAAAAGGAACTTTAAGGATCAATGACTCGTTCATTGCTGATGAATACGAAGAAAGTGATGTCCCTACATGCGGATATATAAGCGGTTTTCTTGCCGGATATATTTCCGAATCATTGAATACTACAGTCCAGGTCCGCGAAACAATATGTAAAAGCATGGGCAATGGTTTCTGTGAACACCTGGTATCACCTGCTCCAAAAGGTGCTAAGATAGAACATTTACTAAGGGGAGAATCCCATTGATACGACAGCCCAATGCCATTCTCGGCAACGACAGGTTACTTGTGACCGTCGGGAAAAAAGGCGAGATATTCGGATATTATTATCCAGGGAGGGATTTTGCACAGCATGTTGAGGAATCGCAGGCGTGCCTGCATGACGGAAAAGGCCTCATATGGTCAAATACCCGTGAATGGGTGGCAGACCAGAAATACATCGAGAATACGAATATACTAAGCACTGAGCTTACCCATCCCTCAGGACTTACGATCAATATCAGGGATTTTGTTCATCCTAACCTGCCGGTTCTTGTGCGCAAATATAAGATAAGTTCACAGAACAGATTCCAGGGGAAGTTCTTCTATTACTCTAACTTCCAGGTCGGAGAGATGAATAAAAAGAACTCAGCATTCTGCGACTATGATTCCGGCCTACTTGGACAATACTGGAAGAATTATTATGTAGGAATAACTTCAAGTCCCATGTTCGAGGAATGGCAGATCGGCAAAGCCATGGACACCATCTGGTGGACGAATGCCAAATACGACATGGAAGACGGTGAACTTCAGAAGAACCATGAAGATATAGGCAACCTTAACTGTTCCATTGGGTGGAAACTTGACATCGATGCTTTGAATCCTGCTGAAATAACGGTATTCATTGGCGCAGCGTCGAGAAGACCGGCACTTTACAGGCGAATGCGGGATGTACAGAAAGAACCCGTAGAGAGTATTTATAATGATACACAGGAAAAATGGATCAAGTGGCTCTCACGGAAAAAACTTCTTGATTTGCCTGAATATCCTGGCTTTGAAGCTTTCAGACAGGAACTTCTGAAAGGTTTTAACCGTTCATTGCTTGCATTGAGTGTGCTCAACGACTCCAGCAAAGGTTCATTTATCGCAGCCCCGGAATTCGACCATGAATTCGAGATGTGTGGGGGCTATGGATATTGCTGGAACAGGGATTCTGCGGAAATTGTCACCGCACTGATGGAAGCAGGATATCCTGAATATTGTGCTCGTTTTTTCAAGTGGTGTAAAAACACCCAGCTCCAGGATGGTTCATGGTTCCAGCGTTACTGGCTTGACGGGAACACTGCACCTTCATGGGGAAATTTCAGCTTCTCAACCCAGATAGATGAGACCGGTTCCACTATTTTTGCAATGGATAACTATTACCGTACGCTGGAACAACCCATTAAAGCAGAGTTTCTGGATAGTGTGTGGGCAACCGTGCTGTCAGCTGCAGAATATTTAATGAGAAGAACTGTGGAAGGTCTTCATGAACCCTGTATATGCCTATGGGAAAGCTATTCCGGAGTATTCACTTACACTAATGCCGCCATATATGCCGGACTGATGGGAGCGGCAAACATGGCGATGGATTATAACGAGAAAGGACTTGCAGACAGGTGGATAGAGAGAGCTGAGTTAATCAAGAGTACGACCATCGAGAAATTGTGGCTTGGTGAGGGCTATTTTGCCAGGGGAATAATCCACGGCAAAATAGACACCGCCATTGATGCAAGTATAATCGGCACCTTTGTTCCTTTTAATATGCTCTCAGCCGGGGATGAAAAAGAAAGAGAGATGATTAAGTCTATAATCAAGAACATTGAGAAACAACTTCGTGTTCCTGTAAATGACCATTTTGGAATTAAAAGATATGTGGATGACAAGTATATTGACGGCAATCCCTGGATAGTCACAACCCTGTGGCTTTCAAAAGCATTGCTTGAGATGGCAATTAGTACCAATGCCACAGAAAAAGAAGAACTTCAGACTTTGCAAAATGATGCCTTAAAATATATCAATTGGTCACTGAAAGGTGCCACTGGTGCAGGAATGTTACCGGAGCAGGTCAATAAATACACAGGCAGACCTGCATGGGCCATACCTCTTTGCTGGAGTTGCGCATTGATGCTTGACAACATTCTCCTTCTGGACAAACTCCAGAAGAAACTGTCTGAATAACATATCTGAAATCACCTGACGAACTTGTAATCATGAACTACACTGACTATATAGCAGGAACAGGCAGAGAATGGATAATCACCAATGGTCTTGGAGGATATGCATCCTCCACAGTCATCGGAGCGAATACACGCAAATACCACGGCCTGCTGATAGCTTCAGTAAACCCTCCCGTGGAGAGAAAACTCCTGCTTTCATCCCTTGATGAGGAACTCATCATCGGAGAGGATATACTCAAACTTGCTGTTCACAGATATTCGGATACCATTTATCCCCACGGCAATGAGTATCTTGAAAACTTCAGTGCGGAACCTTTTCCGACTTTCGTGTACAAAGCAGGCGGCATGAATATCAAAAAGCAAATTATGATGGGTCATGGTGAAAACACCAGTATAGTAAGATATGAGATTAACAACCCTTCGGAAAAACATGGAACTTTCAGGATACTACCACTTGTAAATAACAGGTCAATTCACCAGATGACCAGTTCAAAAGGACTTTCCTTCATGCAGGAAACTTTTCCAGGAGAAACTATACTGAATTGTGGGGACTCTTCTTTCAAAATATCCTCAGACCTGCCTTTCAAAGCTGATGAACACTGGTACTACAATTTTGAATATGAAGTGGAACTCTCAAGAGGATATCCCAACATCGAAGATAACCTCAATCCAGGCTATTTCGATATGGAAATAAACGGGACAGATACTTCCTGTTTCATTGTAGCTTCCACAGAACTTGATCAAAAATGGGATAGCCTGAAAATTCAGGAACTGTTTAGAAACGAAGAGAAACGTAAGGAAGAACTAGTTCATAAATTCATAAATGAGGAGGGATTCTTACAAAAACTCACTATTGCAGCTGATTCCTTCATAGTTGATAGAAGGTCAACAGGCTCTAAATCGGTCATTGCAGGCTATCACTGGTTTGGAGACTGGGGAAGGGATACCATGATATCATTACCGGGCCTGACGCTGGCAACCGGAAGGTTTGATGATGCAAAGTCAATACTTTCCACCTTTGCAGCTCACTGTAAAGATGGTCTTATACCCAACCTTTTTCCCGAGAATGCATCAGATTCACCAGTTTATAACACGGTGGATGCATCCCTTTGGTTTGTTCATGCAATTGGAAGATATATGGATTATACAGATGACATTGACTTTGCTAAAAGTATGTGGCCAACTATTGAAAGCATACTGAACCATTATCGCAAAGGAACTGCCTATAACATCAGGATGGATGATGATGGTCTTATAGAACATGCAGGACAGCTTACCTGGATGGATGCAAAGATCGGAGACTGGGAAGTCACACCCAGATGGGGAAAAGCCTGCGAGATCAATGCTCTCTGGTACAATGCACTGATATATGCAACAAAAATAGGAAAGCAGCTTGGAATGGATGTTTCCGTTTTTCAGGAGATTGCCGGATTAACAAATATTTGTTTTAATGAGAAATTCTGGAATGATGAAAAGAACTGTCTTTATGACTGCATTTCCGGTTTTGGTGAAAGCAGCGAAAAAGATGCAGCTGTCAGGCCAAACCAGATCTTTGCAGTTTCTCTTCCCCACACAATGCTTTCGCATGAAATGGAAAAAGCTATTGTTGATACGATATCAGAAGATCTACTGACACCTTACGGCCTCAGGACACTTTCTCCACATGATAGCAGATATGCAGGCCAGTACAGGGGGAATCCTGAAACAAGGGATGCTGTTTATCATAATGGTACCGTCTGGCCCTGGTTACTTGGTCCTTACATAACGGCTTATGCAAAAGTATACAGGAACATGCCGGATCTGAAAGACAAGCTCAGGGCATTCCTGCATATGATAGAAAAACACATGGATGAGGCGTGTGTTGGNNCTCATGTGACCGAGTTATCAGAACAACTGGTAAAGTCAGGCCATGAAGTACACATATTCACCCGAAGTGGGTGGTACAGGGACTACGATGAGATAAACGGCGTACATTACCAGAGGTGCAGCTTTGATGAATCCGGGGATATAATCGCCCAGATGAATAAAATGTGCGATGCAATGTACTCCAGATTCATCCAGGTATCAAAGGACTATGGAAGTTTTGATGTTATACACGGACATGACTGGCATCCCGTAAATGTACTTAACCGGATCAAGTACGAACATGGTAAACCCTATGTAATGACGTATCACAGTACAGAGTGGGGCCGAAACGGAAATGTCAACCTGAATTCTCCGACATCCAATGAAGTATCCCATCGGGAATGGCTTGCCGGATATGAGAGTTCTGAAGTTATAATTACCACTGAGAATTTCAAAAGAGAAGTACAGAATATCTACAGCATTCCGGATTATAAGATATCAGTGGTACCTAACGGAATCTCTCCCGGAAAAATGGAGAAAGATGTCGATTCAGGATCTATCAAAAAGGATTATGGCATCCACCCATTCGCGCCAGTGGTGCTGTTTACCGGCAGGATGAACTATCAGAAAGGACCGGATTTACTTGTAAGAGCGATTCCCAGGGTACTTGACGGTAATTGGGGAGCACATTTTGTATTCATAGGCGAAGGAGAGATGAGGTCTCATTGCCAAAATCTTGCCAATGAATTGAATATAGGTCAATCATGTCATTTTTTAGGTTATTCACCTGATGAAGTTCTCAAAGACTGGACCAATGCATGTGACATGACATGTGTTCCTAGCAGGAACGAGCCTTTTGGAATCGTCGTACTTGAATCATGGGATGCAAATAAGGCAGTGGTCGCAACAGATGCGGTAAATATAGTTGACAATTACCAGAATGGCCTTATAAGTTACAGGACACCTGAATCTATAGCATGGGGTATCAATTATGCCCTGGATGGTTTAGATTCTGCAACCCCTATAATGGGAAACAATGGCAAACAGCTGGTTAAAACAAAGTTCAGCTGGGACAACATTGCCAGAAATACGGTTCATGTTTATAATAAAATTACATGAAGTGATACAAATGGATGAAATGTGTTTGAACATTGGTGAAGCAGCAGGTTATGTTTACAGGCTGCTTGAAAGCGGAGAATCGAATATGGCAAACCTGAAAAATCATCTCAAGGAAAATGGTTTTGATTCGCAGCCAGTAGCATTTATGGCAATTGGATGGCTTGCGAGGGAAGATAAGATATGTATGGCCAAGAACGGGAATTCCTGGTCTCTGAAGTTAAAGTGAGACAGGAGTTATCCAGTAACTTCCTGATTATCCGTAATAATAGAATTGTTACCTTCGGGTAGACTTATAATCTCTTTTTAATTGATGAATNNCATGAAGTAAAGTATGCTTATATCCGGTTCTGCAAATCCGGGACTGTAGGTTTAAGCATGAAGCAATGTTAGTTTCAAACTTATACTTCGAACTCAACAAGGAGGGATTACGAAAACGTAAGCAATTTTGTAGACTTTTATGGCCCTTATACCGGTTAGTTTAGTACTGAGCCCGACGGAAGGCTAAACATGAAAATAGCAACAAAGGACATAAAAAATATTGATATTTAATTTGTAAGATATATGTGTTTTTATATAGTATAACTTTGATAAACCTTTATGCCTAATACAAAAGAAACAGAATTTGGAGGGGAAAGAATATGAAAAATCAAATAAAATTATACGTATCAGTAGTATCAATATTGATATTGCTAATATGTTCAGGCGTTGCCACTGCTGCAAATAACACTACCGATAACAGCACTGGTAATCGTATATGGGATGCAGATGAAAATCTCTCTCTTGAATACACATGGACGGCTTTGAGCTATTCAGGATTCTATTATGACCTTGATTCAGGTGAAGGATCAGAAACGCTTACTATAAATCTGGACAGCGATAGTGACAGGAATATAGGAGACGGTGATCTCGAATATGTAACAACTCCTATTAACACTGATTTTGAACAGGGAGACTGGGGATCCTATGAGATAATCGGATTCATGGCGGAGAGATATTTTGCCAGCTACACAGATGATACCGAATTCGCAAAGGATAGTGTAAGCCTTATATCCAATGGTATACTGACAAAGGTCCTTACGGATGATGATGAAGAGATATCATTCTATTCCGGCTCTTCCCTTATACTTGAAGAAGGATATGAACTTAACCTGGAAGAAGTAGACGTAAACGGTAACAGTGTACTGGTCACTCTTGAAAAGGATGGAAAACAACTGGATACCGACATTGTTTCTTCAGATGACGATTATGTCTACGAGGCAGATCTTGGAACCAATGATGATGTTCCTATAATAGCAGTCCATTTCACTAACATCTTCCAGGGAACTGAAACAAATGCAGTATTCGTTGAAGGTATCTTCCAGATATCAGAGGATTATGTGAGTGTAGAATCAGGAGATACCTTTGGAAAGATGGAGATTCAAGCCCTAAGTTCAGATGAGATCACAATGGAAAATTCAGATTCCATCAGTCTGGGAAGAGGCGATACCATCAGCGTTATGGGTAAACTGAAATTCCTGGTTGCAGATGACAACACCCTGAGGTTCGGCCCTATGGTCGACATGTCAGAACCAGGCACCTATGAGCTTAGAGGTACGGTTGCAGAAAATCAAGATCTTGAATGGACACCTCTGAACTTCGAGGGATTCTATTACAACATCGATGAAGGCGTAGGAACCGAATCTCTTGAAATTAAGGACCTTGTTGGCAGAACCATCGATGACGGAGACCTTGTTTACAGAAGTGTACCTCTGGATGTAAGTTTTGAACATGATGACTGGGGAGATTTCCAGGTAATCGGTTTCCTTGCAGATAAATACTTTGCAGGCTATCCTGACAATGAATTCACAAATGATGTCAGCCTGCTTTCTGATGGTCAACTCTCAAAGATACTTATTGACGATGACAGTAAGACATCACTTTACTCAGGTTCTTCATTGATACTTGAAGAAGGATATGAACTCTACGTTGTTGAAGTCGATCTTGATGGAAGTAGTGTGATGGTGAATCTTGTACAGGACGGAGATGATATTGACACAGGAATTGTTTCCTCTGATGATGACTATGTCTACGAGAAAGACATTGGCTCAACAGATGATGTACCAATCATAGTTGTGCATTTTGATGAGATATTCAGGGGAACTGAAACAAATGCAGTATTTGTGGAAGGTATTTTCCAGATATCAGAAGATGTAGTTGAAATTGCTGCAGATGAAAAATTCGGAGAGATGGAAGTTACAAGTTTCTCATCAGATGAGATAGTCCTTGAGAACGAAGACTCTATCTCACTTACAAGAGGAGATGATATCGAGATCATGGGAGATATTGCATTCAAAGTTGCAGATGATGGTGATGTACGTTACTATCCATTTGTAGAAGTTTCCACACTGCCCTCCGAATCACTTTCCATAGGCATGCCTTCTGTTGTTAAGCAGGATACAGAAATGGAAATTGAAGTAACATCAAGAGGTGCAGCTGTTAACAATGCTGTTGTAATGTTCGGTGATGAGGAAATAGGACAGACATTAACTGACGGTACAATATCATACACTCCGGAAACTGCAGGTACTTTCACTGTCACTGCTGAAAAGGAAGGTTTTGTTTCAGCAAGTGAAAAAGTGGAGGTCATCTCACCCGAGGATGCAAGCAGGAAACTTGTCATAGAAGTATCCCCGGAAACTATCGTTGAAGAAGACACCATAACCATCTCTGTAATCACAGCTATTGGCGGGGACCCTGTTGAAGATGTGCAGCTTTACTATGATAACAAGCTCATAGGAAGTACAGATTCAGATGGTATGATCACATACAATGTGAAAGAACCAGGAATGCATAAGTTGACCTCTTCATCAGATGAATATCTTGAGGCTGAGCTCAACCTTGAGGTTCTTGAGCTGACTGCAAAGTTCTCATACTCCAATTTGCAGGTCACACCTATCCTGGTGAAGACCGGCGAGGAAGTCACTGTTACAGTTGATGTGATGAACACAGGCACCGCAGCAGGTGAAACAGATGTGAATCTGGTCATTAATGGAACCATTGCAGACTCTCAGAGTGTTTCATTGGACACAGGAGAAGAAACAACTCTTACTTTCACAGTCTCACAAGAAGAGGCTGGCACCTATGAAGCACAGGTAGGAGATTCCACTGCGATCTTCGAAGTCGAAAAAGGCTTACTCCCCGCACCAGGCATTGTTGCTTCAATTATGGTGGTACTTGCAGTTGCACTGCTTGTACGCAGGAATGAAAGAAAGGACTGAAGAATGAACAATTGAATTAGATCAGTACCTGCTTTTATGCAGGTACACATATTTTTTTGAAGAATATTAGAATGTATCAACTTTCTGTAGAACCCTTGTTTTTCATAGTGCTGCAAATAAGAATAAAGTCCTCTTTTGGTATTGAAAGGAAACCACTGAGAAAAGCCATACCCCAATAAGATTTGTTTTTAATAAACTCTAAATCGGTTATTAAAGGTCTTATGTCAGTCTCATGGAGATCTTCCACATACTCCGCATGAAGGCGATAGGGTTTGAAAGTATCTGAGAGGGATATCTGAAACGCCTTTTCCCCGGTTACCCTGGCTATTGCTATAAACTTCTGATATGGCTTTGTGTCACCATATATCTTCTTAGGAGAATAGTAGACTATCCAGTCTCCTGTTTGCATCTTATCAAGAGGTCCCTTTTTTCCATGAGACGCCTGCGTGATAGTCGCTTTTTTACCGGCAAGCACATGATCCCTGGAAGCAACTATGAGCCAGTATCCGGTATATTGCACACTACCAGAACCTCCAACCTTACGAAATAAAAGATATCAATTCATTTCCTTGCGGTGCTGAAGCCTATAAGATTATATAGCGTACAGTGACGCATAATTGAGGTGTAGAGTCCTGCAAAAGCAATCAGTGCGAGGACCCAGCGCCAGATGTCAGGGGCTACGAGGCCCAATGCCAGCACGGTTATTGCTATTGATCCGAAAAGTGCTCTTAGAAGAAGGTCCAATCCACCCACGTTCTCCTGAAGGAATAACTCTTTCATATCCATATTTTCACTCCTGTTGTGATCACAGAAACAATTGTAATTGTTGTCTCATGAATACTAAAAATATGAAGGAATTAACAGATAAAGTAATCTGTTGGGTTTTGGAATTTTGAAACAAAATTAAAAATAGAAAAGGGAGTATGAAATCTAAAATTGCAGATTTGCATCCAATGTTCCGCCCTTTTTCACCTTTAGCTTTGAGGTATTGATGCCCCAAGTTTGTTAACTTCCCTTTTCATAAAAATCACGGCTACAACAAACCCAAGAAAATCCGATATTGGGAATGATAGCCATATACCTGTCAGATCCATGAACAATGGAAGTATGAATACAAGGGGCGGCAGGAAGAACACCTGTCTTGAAAGTGTGATCATCAGGGATTGTTTTGATCGTCCCAGAGATTGGAGCAGGGCCATGGCAACTACCTGACTTCCTATGAATGGCATCATGAGGAAACTTATTTTTATGGCTGGCACCCCCATTTCTATCAGCTCGGCATCACTACTGAAAACACGGAATATCTGCTCCGGAATCAGAAAAACAACAATGACACTCAACATGCACATGCCAAATACGATATAATTTGAAAGAGAGACGGTTTCCCTGACCCTCTCGAAATTGCTGGCACCGTAGTTGAAGCCAAAAATAGGCTGTATTCCGTGTTTGATCCCTATTATGGGCATCAGGGTAAGCATGAACACTTTGATAATGATGCCGAATACAGCGATTGCCATATCGCCCCCATATATCAGGAGACTCTGGTTCAGGAGGATAAAGACCAGGCTTTCAACCGAATTGAAAATGAATTCGGACATCCCTATGCTTAGAGTCTCCCATGAAAGAGCAAGGTCAGGCACCATATATCCAGGCTTGAATGAGACAAGGCTGATATTACTCTTATAGTAGTGAATTGTCATCAAACAGCCGACGATCTGGGATATGACTGTCGCAACTGCAGCTCCCATAATGCCCATGTTGAAGTTGAAGATAAAGAGCGGATCGAGTATAATATTCACAATACTTGAGAACAACATGACAGACATTGCAAACTTCGCGTGTCCTTCTGCTCTTATGGCATTGCTCATTGCCGCAGAGAATGCAAAGAATACTGTTCCAATGAGAATATATTTCGTATATTCCCTTGCAAAAGGAAGTACATCCTCCGAGGCTCCGAATATCTTCAGCAGGGGGTCAATAAATATCAACCCGATAATTGTAAAGATCACACTCGATATGACAACCAGCGTGACCATATTGCCCAGAGTTCTCTCGGCCTTGTCGGAATCACCCGTTCCGAGGGTTCTCGAGATAATAGATGCTCCCCCTATACCTATTCCCATGGCTATTCCCATCATGAGCATCTGTATAGGAAATGCAACGGATATTCCAGCAATCCCAAGAGCACTATCCGCCCCCAATCCTCTTCCCACAAAAATAGTGTCCACAAGATTGTAGAATGCCTGNNTGAGACTTGCAATGCGAGTATTTTCTATTTGATTATTTGTCATTTAAAGCCTGACAAACCAAGTCGGATTATAAGCTGCATGAATCAAGCCTTCGATCATCCGGTTATTGTAAAAGTCGGAAAAATAAAATCAAACGGAGAAGGAATAGAGATCATTGAACAAAATACATGATCAGGCCAAGCAAAACTCCTATAAGTATCCATATTTTAAAAATACCGGAACCACCA
>DAZF01000013.1 GCA_002507205.1 Methanolobus sp. UBA32
GACCACTGTTCATCAACACTCTTCTTGAACTTCAGCTCTGCCCTTGTAAGTACAAGCTTCTCAAGGTCCTTGTGGGCTGTGAGCAGTACTGTGGCTGCAGGATGCTCGTAGTTCTCACGTGCTTTAAGTCCGAGGACACGGTCCTCGATCATATCGGTCCTTCCGATACCGTGGGAACCTGCAATTTCATTGAGCTTGATGATAAGTGTGACTCCGTCCATCTTCTCGCCATCAAGGGAGACAGGAACACCATTCTCAAAACCAATTACCATGGTCTGTCCGGCAGGTGCTGCTTCAGGGGAAACGGTCCACTGGTAGATCTCCTCAGGAGGAATGAATCCGGGGTCTTCCAGTTTGCCACCCTCTATACTGCGGCTCCAGATGTTCTCGTCAACACTCCATGGCTTTGCGGTTGTAACACTCACAGGTATGCCATGCTTCTTTGCATACTCGATTTCCCATTCACGGGTGAGGTTCATGTCCCTCATGGGTGCAATGACATCCATGTCGGTCATGCGGAAAACCGCTTCAAAACGAAGCTGGTCATTACCCTTGCCGGTACAACCGTGTGCAAGTGCAACAGCGCCTTCCTTCTCTGCGATCTCAACAACCTTCTTAGCGATAAGAGGACGTGCGATGGATGTACCCATAACATATCCTTCATAGTCACCATTGGCCCTGATGAGCGGGAAGATATAATCATTGACAAACTCCTCACGTACATCGAGTGTGAAGTGCTTGTTGCTGATCTTCTGTGCCTTCTCTTCAGCCTGTTTGACATCCTCTTTTGGCTGTCCCACATCTACTGCTACCGTGATTACCTCATCGTAGCCGTATTCCTCTTTAAGCAGCGGGATGCACACGGAAGTGTCAAGCCCGCCTGAATAAGCAAGTACTACTTTCTTTGTCATAATATCTGATCCTGGATGCAGGAGATCTATGCGATCTCCCTGTGATATTCATTTACTGACTTNNTTACCTCTCCCTCACCCTGTTTCATAGAGACTATGGCATCTGATGCTGCGATAGCCGCCTGGATAGTGGTGATGTAGGGTACCTTAAAGTCAACTGCTGCACGGCGTATCCTTGAACTGTCCTCGCGGGAGAGTTTGTCATTTGGAGTATTGATGACAAGAGCAACCTCATACCTGCGCATCATGTCAATGACATTGGGACTGCCGTCATGCACCTTCTTAACAATGCCCATTTCAATACCATGCTCCGAAAGGAAATCTGCAGTACCTTTGGTACCAAGCAGTTCGATCCCTGCACTTTTAAGTTTGCCTGCAACATTGAGCAGCTGTTCCCTGTCCTCGTCCTTTACGGACACAAAGACCTTTCCGGTAAGCGGGAGCAAGTTATCTGCACTGAGCTGTGCCTTGAAGAATGCCCTGCCATAATCGTAATCGATACCCATCACCTCTCCGGTACTCTTCATTTCCGGACCAAGCACAGGATCAGCTCCCGGAAGCTTGTCGAAAGGCAGGAGTACTTCTTTCACGGATACGTGATTGACCTTTGGCTCATTGCATGTTGAATAGCCCAGCTCTTCCAGGCTCTGNNGGCTCTGCCCCATGATTACACGGGCTGCGATCTTTGCAAGAGGCAGACCAACTGCTTTGGACACGAACGGGATGGTCCTGCTTGAACGTGGATTTGCTTCAAGGACATATATCTTGTCCCCTTTCTTTGCCATCTGTATGTTCACAAGTCCCTTCACATTGAGTGCAAGGGCGATCTTGCGGGTATAATCACGTACAGTTTCAAGAACTTCCTCTGAGAGTGACTGTGGCGGGATAACACACGCAGAGTCACCTGAGTGAACACCTGCTTCCTCGATGTGTTCCATGATCGCACCGATGAGCACGTCCTTGCCATCACATACGGCATCGACATCTATCTCAACGGCTCCCTCAAGGAAGTCATCAATAAGGATAGGATGCTCAGGGGATACCTTAACAGCCTCACGCATGTATCGTTCAAGGTCATTCTGGTCGTAAACTATCTCCATTGCACGGCCACCAAGGACATAGGACGGACGTACCAGTACCGGGTAACCAATTCTTGTAGCTACCTCGATTGCCTGGTCCTGTGAGGTTGCATAACCTGCATCCGGCTGGTTGATTCCAAGCTTGCTCATCCTCAGGTTGAACTTTTCACGGTTCTCTGCAACATCAATGTCTTCAGGGGATGTACCAAGGATAACAGTTTTCAGGTCACTGCGTCTCTTGAGTTCCTTTTCAAGAGGAAGTGCAAGGTTCACCGAAGTCTGTCCTCCGAATTGCACAAGGACTGCATCCGGATTTTCCTTTTCGATGACGTTCATCACATCTTCAAGGGTGAGCGGCTCAAAGAAAAGCTTGTCAGAAGTGTCATAGTCAGTTGAGACTGTCTCCGGGTTGTTGTTGATAATGTGAGCTTCAATTCCTGCCTCACGGATGGCTGCAACTGCATGCACCGTACAGTAATCGAACTCGATACCCTGTCCTATGCGTATAGGACCTGAACCAAGTATCAGTATTTTCTCACGGTCAGAAGGCTCTGCTTCACACATCTGCTCGTAACATGAGTAATAATATGGAGTTTCTGCTGCAAATTCCGCAGCACATGTATCTACCATTTTGTAAGTGGATACAATACCTGCATTACGCCTCTGGTCATTGATTTCCTCCCGGGTCTTGCCGGTAAGTTCTGCAATACGCGTATCAGTAAGTCCGATACGTTTTGCATCTCTCATCAGGTCATCGGAAATATTGCCGGAGAAACCTTCTTCCCTGACCATGTCCTCCATGTCGATTATATTCTTGAGTTTCCTGATGAAGAATATATCGATACCTGTTAAGTCGGATACATCCTCTATTGAAAAACCATTGCATAAGGCATGATACATCACAAAGAGACGCTCGCTTGTGGGTGTCTGGAGCAGGGTCTTGATCTCATTGTTGGACCATTCATCTGTTCCAAAGTCCATCTTGATATCAAGGGAACGTACAGCCTTCAAGAGTGACTCTTCGATGGAACGTCCAATAGACATTACCTCTCCGGTACTCTTCATGGCAGTGGTGAGGGTCTTGTCGGCGTTGACGAATTTATCAAATGGCCACCTTGGAATCTTTGTGACAATGTAGTCGATAGTAGGCTCGAATGATGCCAGTGTCTTCTTGGTCACATCGTTGAGGATCTCATCCAGTGCCATGCCGATAGCTATCTTTGCTGTAACCCTGGCAATCGGGTAACCTGTTGCTTTTGATGCAAGGGCTGATGATCTTGATACACGTGGGTTCACTTCCACGATACGGTATTCGCCGTCTTTTACAGCGAACTGGATGTTACATCCGCCTTCGATACCAAAAGTCCTGATGATCTTGATAGCTGCGGTCCTGAGCATCTGGTGCTCTTCATCATTAAGGGTCTGAGATGGTGTAACAACAATGGATTCACCTGTGTGTACCCCCATCGGGTCCAGGTTTTCCATGTTACATATTACTATACATGTGTCATTCGCATCACGCATGACCTCATACTCGAATTCTTTCCAGCCGAGTACACTTTCCTCTATCAGCACCTGGCTGATACGGCTGCGGCGAAGTCCTCTTTCTGTGATCTCCAGGAGTTCTTCCCTTGAATGAGCGATACCGCCACCTGCACCACCAAGGGTGTATGCGGGACGGATGATAAGTGGTAATCCAAGCTCATCTATAAGCTCCTCTGCTTCCTTGAGTGTTGATATGGCCTTGCTGCGTGGTACTTTCTCACCGATCCTTTCCATGGTCTGCTTGAACAGCTCACGGTCCTCGGTGTTCTTGATAGCATCAAGGTTTGTTCCAAGCAACTGGACGTTGTACTTCTCAAGTATGCCCTGCTCGGCAAGTTCACTTGTGATGTTAAGACCGGTCTGTCCTCCGATACCTGCAATGATACCATCGGGCCTTTCCTTTGCGATGANNCCTTCTTCCTTAAGGGACCTGCATGCCTGACTTCCTGAGAAGTCAAACTCTGCTCCCTGTCCTATCATTATAGGTCCTGAACCTATCAGGAGTACTTTTTTAATGTCTTCACGTTTTGGCATTATTTCTTCCCTCCTGCAAGTTTGAGCACCTTATCAAAGAACAATTTTTCAGAATCCATTGGACCGGGGTGTGCATCCGGGTGGTACTGTACACTGAATATATCCAGGTACTTGTGGGCAATACCTTCCACTGTCCTGTCATTGGTATTGTACTGCGTCACAGCCACTTCTGCCTCTTCAAATGAATCGCCATCAACCGCAAAACCATGGTTCTGGGATGTGATATGAACGATTCCGGTTTCAAGGTCCTTCACCGGTTGGTTTGCACCCCTGTGTCCGAACTTCAGTTTATAGGTCTCAGCTCCCATTGCAAGGGAGATGATCTGGTGACCCAGGCATATGCCGACTATTGGCAGTTCGCCTGTGAAGTGTTTGACCGCAGAGATAGCATCCTGTGCCTGTAATGGATCTCCGGGACCGTTTGAGAAGAACAGGAGGTCCGGGTCGTAGGATTCAATAGTTGAAACCGAGGAGTTACCAGGTACAACTGTTACATCCATGCCCCTTGCCAGCAGACTCCTTTCAATACTCAGCTTACGGCCGCAGTCAACGAGAACCACATTAATGGGGTTATTTGGGTTCCTGAGTGGGCTTTCAAGCTTAAATGGTTGTGGGCATGTTACCTGTGATATGAAATCGATATCTGAAATGCTCTTTTGTGCACGGGCAATTCTCACTGCCTCTTCCCCGTCATCACTTCCGTTGATGAGGGCCGCGCGCATTGTTCCGTGTTCACGGGTCTTTATAGTTAGCATACGTGTGTCCACGCCTGCAATGCCGGGCTTGCCTTCGTCCTCCATAAGCTCGAAAATGGTCTTCTTTGACATGTGATGGGAGGGCTCGGGACAAGCCTCCCTCACTACAAGACCTTCAGCTTTTACACCATCGGATTCAAAACAGTTGTCACTGACACCGTAATTGCCGATGAGAGGATAAGTGAACATAAGGATCTGGCCTTTATAGGAAGGATCTGTGAGAGCCTCCTCATAGCCAGTATATTGAGTTGTGAAAACAAGTTCCCCGGAAACGATACCTTCGGCACCGAAACCAGTGCCTTTTATAATTGTCCCATCTTCTAATCCTAGTACTGCATTCATCTTTAGAACCTGCGAATAGATGTGATGAATAGGCTATAAGCGTTGCGATGGATTTTTTTATTTTTTGCAGGAAGTGATTGCTCCCACGACTAAAGT
>DAZF01000071.1 GCA_002507205.1 Methanolobus sp. UBA32
CCTTCCGGTGCCAGCCGTTCTAATGCTACTTTCAGGTCACGTACAAGACCAGGTTCAAATTCAATGGTCGTTATTGCAGCAGTTGAACCCGGCACATATACAAGTACAATACCATCAATAAAGCCAGATGATGCAACCAGCCCTGATACCTGAGTAGTTATATCCAGCACATCCGCGTTTCCGGATGTATCCAGACTGAACTCAGCACTGAACACTGACATCGGGTAATTAAACCTCACTGCATTTCATTCAATTTCAGACCGACCACTGACATGGCAATTATGAATACCACAAGTGCACCGATAAATCCGTATTCCTGTGAAATCGAATCCCTCATCTGATGTGCCACAGCAAAAAGTATGATCAACAATACTACAGACCCTACTGAAGATAAAATTTCCATATTCTTCTTATTCATCACTGCTAATTGAGTTAACAGGTACATCAATCTAACGATTTGCATAATACCAGCAAAGCAATATTTAATATAACCTTGAAAATAATATAATTCCAAAAACGTGATTATCCAATGACAGAATTTGAAAGAGTACTTGTCCAGTCATTTAACGCATTCTTTGAAGAGAACAAAATGAAGGGAATCGCCTATCGCCTTAAACAACACAGGTTCACTTCACAGTTCCTGGATGTACTTGTTGATTCACTTGACCCTGATTATTATATGGGAATAGAATGCAAGAGCATTTCTGTAGACAAGGGTGCAAAAGCACTTTATTTCACGCAACATTTCACAACTGATAAGAATGGTGCCCACCAGATAGAAAGAATATCCGACTTTCTGTTGAGAGCAGGAAGAACCGGATTTCTTGCAGTTGAATTGAAAATGGGAGTAGGACGTGCACGGGAAGCATACATGATACCCTGGACAGAACTCTGCAGCAAATACAATGAAGAAGGGACCCCAAAGATAACCGTGGAAGAAATACAGTCCTTTCCCCGAATAGAAAGAGAGAGTAATAAATACCTGATCGATCCGAAAGGATGGAAAAAATCCAGGTTAATAGAATAAGAGGATCATAACATGTCTGAAACCATGGCCATGATGGCAAAGCATGCACGGGAATGCGCTGAAGAGATCAGAAAATTCGAGGAGATACAACTGGTATCACACATCGATGCAGATGGAATAACATCGGCTGCCATTATTTCAAAAGCCCTTGAAAGAGCAGGCATCGGCTCTGAGATGATGTTTGTAAAGCAACTTGACGAAGCTATCGTAGAGAAACTTGCAGACATGAATCCGGAACTTACGATATTCACAGACCTTGGAAGCGGGCAACTGGAACATATCAATAATTACGGAGTACATGCTATCGTTTCGGACCATCACCGACCTCAGGGAGAGAATAAATTCCACCTGAACCCGCACCTTTTCGGAGCAAACGGCTCTTACGAAATAAGCGGTTCAGGAACTACATTCATACTTGCAACCCAGCTTGGCAACAACCGCGACCTTGCAGACCTTGCTATCGTAGGATGCGTTGGTGATATGCAATACCGCAAGCATGGAAAACTTGTCAGCCTTAACAGGATGATACTCGAAGCAAATCCTTCCGTAATAAGTCCGAAGAAGGACATCTCGCTTTTCGGGAAACAGACACGACCAGTGTATAAGATGATACAGTATTCATCCGACCCTTTCATCCCCGGACTCACCGGCAATGAGGATGCATGCATTGATTTTCTTGCAAAGATAGGCCTTCAGTTCTCAAATGATGAAAAATGGAGAAGATGGATAGACCTTTCTGAAGAAGAGAAGACCAGAGTCACATCATCCCTCCTGCAGTATTCAATGCAAAACGGTATGTCATCCTACAACATCGGAAGACTTGTCTCAGAGGGATATATACTCCTTGAAGAACAGGAAGGCACTGAAATGAGGGATGCTTCAGAGTATTCCACACTTCTCAATGCCACGGGCAGATACATGAAAGCTGAAGTTGGAATGCAGGTTTGCATGGGCAACCGTGACGGTGCCTACAGGGAAGCACAGGACCTTCTGCAAAACCATCGCAAGAATCTTGTTGATGGCCTGAACTTTGTCAGGGACAATGGCATCACTGAACTTTCAAACCTTCAATATTTCGATGCGGGGAGCGTAATCCCTGAAACCATAGTAGGCATTGTTGCAGGAATGAGCCACTACTCTGCAGGTAATCGTAAACTGCCCATCATAGCGTTTGCAGACAAAGATGACGGTTACAAAGTGTCTGCCAGAGGAACACAGGAACTTGTCAACAGAGGGCTTAACCTTGCAGAGGCCCTGAGCATAGTCTGCCAGGAACTTGGGGGAGCTGGCGGTGGCCACGATATTGCAGCCGGGGCTACAGTCCCGTTTGGTAAAAAAGAAGAGTTCATCCAGAAACTTAATTCAACTATCGCTACGCAGTTAATAAAAACGTGAACCACATCATACAATATCGTTGATGTGGGAAAGTTTATTGATATCAATAAGTGTTGACATTGCATTGGTCCTTATAGGAATCCCGTGTTCCTGTACAATAGCCATAGGGTTAGTGCCGCCAATGACAACAATTCCAAGGTGGTCGCGCTCTACAGGCACATCCAGTATTCTTGTATTTGGCTCACCCACTTCAAGAATCCCGTTTATTCCGGCATCCACCATGTCAGAAAGAGTGCTGTCTATAGTATCTCTTGCGACCATGGGAGCCTCACGCAGGTTGGCGAGTATCTTGCCTGATCCTGTTTTTAGCATACTCATTACGGAGGTCAGTTCCTGCGACATCAGAACCTCAAGAGGGTCTATTGTAGTACTCTGGTAGGTCAGGACATTTGTGAAACGTATTGGTTCCCCATCACGAATCTCAACCAGACCGCCAAAACGGGGTTTTACCATTACGCCTGCTTTGAGAAGAAGGCCATCGATAGTGATACTGCATACAGTTGCAAAGCCAACCTCATTTTCGCTGATCTTATGGTCACCAATTGAATCCCCTTCATGAAGGATCTTTAGCAGAGGACTGACTGAAAGCCCACTGTTGATGGCCATACTGAAGATCTTAAGAACATCATCGAAATCCGATTTATTTATGAGAGAAAGATTCACGATTACGTCCCCCTCCATTGTTTTAGGATTGAATGTCGTCCTGAACATCAAGTCCTCTATTTTCGATGATGTGAACTGAATACGGTTATTCCTTTGCAAAGACATACCTCTAACCGTTTAGCAACTGCCAACCATTTATAGTTTCTCATAATAAAAAGATATTATTCAGGGAGATGTGATCTTCCTGAATATTTCCATATGATCCTGCGGGTGCACAAGGAAGTCGAGTTTGCTTAGATCATTTACAATCTCATACATATCATTCCCACAGAAAAGACCAGCTTCAGGATAATCCATTGGCTTGATAAATCTTATATCCGGCACTTCGCCGTAATCAGGATTCTTTTCAAAACCACCGGTCAAAAGATAGTATGCCCCACCGAAGAGCTTTTTGATAGGCTCATAAAGAGAGGAAAAATCACGACACACCCAGTTTGCCATTTTAAGCCTCTTATCTGAAGTATTGATAGTTATGTGACCATAACCCGGTGGAACCAGAGCAAGATCCCCTGCCTTTGCCTCACAAACAATTACATCAACGGTCCTGTCACCTTCAACTTTCTGAAGAAGGTATGTGGCCTCACCTTCCAGTACCTGATAGAGTTCAGCATATGATACATCATGTCCAGGAACCGGCGGATGGTAGTGACCTGCAGTCTTGACATATTCATCACCCAGCATTGCAGGAGGAATTATAGTGATATCATACCTGAGACCATGTTCCACTATTTTTTTGTGATCTGACCTATTCTTTGAAAGATCCCTATACATGTAATAAAGCTCAATATTCTCCTGGGAGCGCAACCATTCCTGGTTATGCACCACCTCGTCCATATCATGAAGCATCCTGATATCAGGATGATAGATATTCCCATAAAAATCCAATTCATTACCCATTTGATCACACATCACCATTTTTAACAAAACCAAGTATAGCAGAGTATATTTGCATCCACAGTATTTATTTTTGCCGCAACTCTATTAAATAGATTATCTTATTTACCCAGGTATCCGAGTATCTTTTTTGCAAGATTTTCACTTATACCTTCAAGAGCAGCCAACTCTTCAACCGAAGAAGAACTGATCTTCTCGATGGAATCAAAGTTCTCAAGCAAAACACGTTTTCTGGAAGGGCCGACACCAGGAATAGAATCCAGTTCCGAATGAGTAAGACTGGCAGACCTTCTTCGCCGATGGGAACTTACTGCAAACCTGTGAGCTTCATCACGAATATGCATCAGCATTTTTAAAGCGGGTGATGTGTGAGGGAGAATTATAACCTCATCAGGGCCTTTTTTAGTAGTAATTATATGCTCAAATCTCTTTGCAAGACCAATTAACGGTATATCAAGACCAAGAACATCAAGAGACGACATAGCCGCACTCACCTGCCCCGGACCTCCGTCTATGAGAATCAGGTCCGGCAACGGCTCATCGCTTTTGATCAAACGCAAGTAACGTCTGTACACAACCTCAGCCATCATGGCAAAATCATCTATACCCTTTACCGTTTTGATATTATGCTGCCGGTACTTGTTGTTCGCAGGTCTGCCATTCTCAAAATATACCATGGAACCAACTGCATTGGTACCTGAGATGTTGGAAATATCAAAACCTTCTATATGAAGAGGAAGCGACTCCAGGGATAACACCTTTTTTAGTTCTTCAAGTGCTGCAATGGCTGATTCGGACGGTGCGGGCTTAAGCTGTGCCATCCGCATGGACATCCTGGCATTCCGCTCAGCCATTTCAATGAGTTTTTTCTTTTCACCCCGTTGTGGCACATGCACCTTTACATCCCTGCCGGAACGCTGGCACAGCCAGTTCACTATGAGCTCCTTTTCAGGAAGTTCATACTGGACAAGTATCTCAGGAGGAATGGGAGAATCCTGATAATACTGTTTCACAAACTGTGCCATTGACTCTTCAATACTTTCAGAAACTTCAGCACCAAGAAGAGTAAAATCCGCCTTCCCGACCATACTGCCATGGCGAACATAGAAAACCTGAATGTAGATTGCCTTCTCATCGGATACGGCAGCCAGAACATCACGATCATCAATACCTGATGTTGCTATCTGCTGTTCGGAAATACATTTTACAGATTCGATCTGGTCCCGGATATCCGCAGCAGACTCATAATCCTGAGCCTGGGCAAGGGTTCGCATCTTTTCTTCCAGCTTTCTCAAAAGCCCCGCAGTATCACCTTTCAAAAAGCGAACTGCCTCCATAACCCTTCTGCGGTACTCTTCTTTTTCCATTCCTCCCCTGCATGGAGCCATGCAGCGTTTGATATGGTAATTAAGACATGGGCGGGATTTGCCCGGTTCTATTTTCTTTTTGCACTGGCGAAGCATGAAAACGCGGGATATTATGTCAAGGGTGGTGCGAATCGCTTTTGCATTTGTATAAGGACCGAAATAGAGGGCACCATCCATTAGCCTCCTGCGGGTAAGGAATATACGCGGAAATGCTGAATTGACAGTGACCTTGACATAAGGATAGCGTTTGTCATCCTTCAACCGGACATTATAACGTGGTTTGTATTTTTTGATGAGATTTGCTTCAAGCACAAGAGCATCGATCTCAGAATCAGTAACAATATATTCAATATCATCGATATGCCTGACCAGGGTAACTGTTTTTGGAGAAAGGTTCTTCTTTGACTGGAAATACTGGCGTACCCTTTTGTCAAGAGACTTCGCCTTGCCCACATATATGACATCACCGGAGTCATCTTTCATCAGATAGACACCGGGTAATGCAGGGAGTGTTTTTAGATTGAAATTCATATCAGATTCATTCTGAGAATTTGTTATCAATGAAACGTGGAAGTGTCATATCGATTATCGTTTTGAGGTTCACAATATCTTCACGGTTGTATTTCAGTAGCAGATCAAGTGCATCCTCATCCCCGCGCTCGTATTGATGCCATAGGCGCACTGCGTCAAACCCGCTTATACCAACGGTTTCCTCGGCTCTTGAAATACCAAGTTCACATTCTATCTTTTTCAGGCCTCCCGACAGAGAGATGCGACGCAGAGGGTACATAAGGTCTGCATGCAACTGGTTGAATTCTATTTGAGGGAATTCGAGTTTGATGAAAGGAAGATCGAACCTTGCCCCGTTAAAGGTCACAAGGAACTCATATTTAGGAAAAATATCAACTATATCATCAAGGTCTATTCCTTTTACAAAGGTTCTGGCTTCCTTTCCGTCATAGATACCTACAACTGTGATGGATGAACTGGCAGGGGAAAGACCTGTTGTCTCTATATCAACATAAGCAACCTTGTCTGAAAACTTCCTGAATGCACGCCAGTGCTCAGCTTTGGGCAGGGATCTTGCAAAAAATTCAAAATCGCGGGACTCCAGTTTTTCAACTGAATCCCTGATGCCTGTTAAGATCATTTCTTTTTTAGACGGTGATATGAGGAGATCATTCTTTCTGTCCAGAAAGTCATCCCATGTCCTTACCCCGCCAGACCATATCCTTTTTTCCACAGTTGCACCGATCCGTGGCATATGAATGTATGTACTTTTAAGCATGATATTTTCCCTTTTTCATTTATGAGAGATGATATTAATAACTATAATGTTCCACCTGCAAGTGCTAAATAAAAGAAGGGTTCATATATATATGTTGGATTCAATCCCTACACTCGTAATATAGTAATTTTTAAATGAATTGTGTTCAGGTGATAGATATGAGCAAAGTTGCAGTGATCGGATCAGGCAATGTAGGCGCCACCACAGTCCAGAGACTTGCAGAACTTAATATTGCAGATGTAGTAATGGTCGATATCGTTGAAGGACTGCCACAGGGGAAAGCACTGGACATACTTCAGGCTGCCCCACTTATGGGTTATGATGTAGACGTAATCGGGACCAATGATTATGCCGATATCTTTGACTCGGACGTTGTGGTTGTTACCGCAGGAATCGCACGCAAACCCGGGATGGAAAGGAGTGACCTGCTTGCAACGAACATAAAGATAACGCAACAGGTATGTGCAAACATAGAGAAATATGCACCAGATGCCATAATCATGACAGTGACAAATCCTCTTGACATTATCACCTACGCTGCTCTCAGATGCACACAGTTTGACAGGAACAGAGTATTCGGAATGAGCGGATTGCTCGATTCAAGTCGCTTTGCATCATTCATTGCAAAGGAGATGAACTGTTCTGTCAGGGATGTAAATGCAATGGTGTTGGGCGGTCATGGCGATTCAATGGTCCCGCTTCCCAGATACACCACTGTGGCAGGAATACCGCTGAACAAACTCATGGACGAGAATACTATCGGAAAAATAGTAGACAGGACCATAAATGCAGGTGCGGAGATCGTGGAATACATGAAGAACGGTAGTGCTTTTTATGCACCTTCTGCAGCGATCGCAGCTATGGTAGAGGCCATACTCAATGACACAAAAAGAATAGTCCCTGCTTCTGCATTTCTAAGCGGAGAGTACGGACAGCATGACATATGTCTTGGAGTGCCTGTAAAACTTGGAAGAGAAGGCGTTGAAGAGATTATCGAACTGGAACTTAGCAGCCAGGAAATGGAAGCCCTGAAAAATTCTGCCAGCGCAGTCAGGGAAGGAATTGAAAAGATCCACTCATGAATGAAGCTTTAAAGATGGCATTTACATACGAAATTGCCGACTTACATACAAATATTCATATATAAGTAAAATAAAAGAGGGTAGGGATATCATGCGTGCAGACATAACTTCACTTTTCGGATTAAACGTTTATACTGACACAGGTACGTACATAGGTAAGGTAGCTGACCTTGTGTTAGATGTTGACGAAAGGAAAGTCCGAGGACTGGCAATCTCCGACATCAACAGAGATGTTTTCGATGTTACTTCTAAAGGAATTATCATTCCTTACAGATGGGTCATTACTTCAGGAGATATAGTGCTTATCAGGAATGTTGTTAACAAGTTCAAGAAGCCTAAAAAAGAGAAAGTAGAAGACTGATCCATGAAAAGGCGAGAGGTCTATTCAGATCTGCGTTGTGTACCGCCTGTAATCGTACGCATTGATGGAAGAAATTTCAAGAATGCGTTATCACGCATGGGATTTGAAAAACCCTATGATGAAAGGTTCACATCTGCTATTGTTGATTCAGTAGAATCCTTATTTAAAAAGAGCGGACTGAGCCCCGTTTTTGCATATACGTTCTCAGACGAGATAAGTTTTCTTTTAAGAGATGATGCTTTTGAAAGCAGGATCGAGAAGATAGATTCCATAGTACCTTCTTTCATCAGCAGTGCTTTTACAATGCACCTCCAACCAGACGAACCAGTATCTTTTGATTCGAGGATAATTCCCCTGCATGAGGAAGATATTCACGAGTACCTTATCTGGAGGCAGGATGAAGCATGGCGCAATTGCATCAACTCATATGCATACTATACCCTCCTGTCCGAAGGAATGGAGGAAAAAGAAGCTGCCATGCACTTGAAAAAGAAAAAATCCTCAGATATGCATGAACTCCTTTTTGAGAGAGGTATCAATATATCAAAAGTCCCTGCATGGCAAAGGCGAGGGATAATGGTACATAGGAAAGAGATAGAAATTGAAGGTTTTAACCCTCACCTCAATGTGAAAACGACAAGTACCCGGACAAAAGTGTTTGTTGACAGGGATATCCCATTGTTCAGCTCAGAAGAAGGGGAAGCATTTCTTCGAAAGGTCCTTTCGCCACAGGTGAGCGAATAACGCAAGAAAAAGCATTTAAAGAGGGATGTGTTTATACAAACCACGATTTATAAGGTGAACCTATGGATAAACTTGAGCTCATAAAAAGAAATGTACAGGAAATAGTAACAGAGGACGAACTGAACAAGCTTCTGGAAACAAAAGAACACCCTACAGCCTATGTAGGATATGAGCCAAGTGGTAAGATCCATATGGGACACGTCCTTACTGTCAATAAGCTCCTTGACCTTCAGAATGCAGGTTTTAAGATAACAGTGCTTCTTGCGGATGTTCACGCCTACCTCAACAAGAAAGGAACACTTGAAGAGGTCCGTGAGGTCGCAGATTATAATAAAAGATGTTTCATTGCCCTGGGACTTGATGAAGAGAACACGAATTTCGTATATGGCTCAGATTACCAGCTTGGTCAGGAATACATACTCAACGTGTTAAAACTGACACGTATCACAACCCTGAACAGGGCAACAAGGAGTATGGATGAAGTTGGAAGGAAGATGGAAGACCCATCGGTATCCCAGATGGTCTACCCCATTATGCAGGCAGTGGATATAGCAATGCTTGGCGTTGATATCGCAGTTGGCGGTATCGACCAGAGAAAGATACACATGCTTGCAAGGGAAGGACTCCCATCACTAGGATTCCAGGCACCATTGTGTATCCACACACCAATTCTTCTGGGACTTGACGGCGAAAAGATGTCATCATCAAATAACAATTTCATATCCGTTGATGACTCCGAAGAAGACATAAAGAAAAAGATGAAGAAAGCATTCTGCCCTGCAGAGGAAGTAAAAGACAATCCTGTAATGGAACTGTTCAAATACCACATCTGCCCCAGATATGAAGAGATCGTTTTTGAGAGACCTGAGAAGTTCGGCGGCAACCTTGTCTGTAAAGGATATGAGGAACTGGAGCAGGCGTTTGCATCAGGACAACTTCACCCCATGGACCTGAAGAACGGGGCTGCAAAGTACATGAACATGATACTTGAAGTTGTCAGAAGTGTGATCTAGAACTATAGTCATTAACTAAACATTTA
>DAZF01000083.1 GCA_002507205.1 Methanolobus sp. UBA32
TCTTGTATGCCTGTGCGGTCATATCTGAGATCTCCTGTGTGTTCTCTGCGTAGAGCTGTAACCATCCGGTGTCTCTCTGGGATATCGCATCCTGGTGGTCGTTCCATATGCTGATAGGAGCACTGACAGCCCTGTTTGCGATGGTCATCACAACAGGCAGCCTCATACCGGAGATGTTGAACAGTACCTCATGCATGAGTTCGAGACCCTGTGATGTTGTAGCTGAGTAACACCTTGCACCAGCGGCTGAAGCACCGACCAGCGCTGAGAGTGCTGAGAACTCGGATTCTACATTGATGTATTCGCAGTTTGGTATTTCACCATCTGCCATGAATTGTGAGAGATCTTCAACTATGTGGGTCTGTGGTGTGATAGGATATGCTGAAATTACGTTTGGTCTGCAGACCTTAGCAGCATGTGCAACAGCATATGATCCTTCGACAACGACCATCTTTTCCTTGTCAAGTTTGTTTTCAGGTGCCATTTATTTCTCCTCCAGGACCATGGTAATTGCATCCTTTGGACATTCGTTAGCACAGATTCCGCAACCCTTGCAGAAATCATAATCGAACTCGAAGAATCCATCGTCCCTTGGGTTTACTGAACTGTCAGGACACAGGAGTTCGCATAATTTACATTTTATGCATTTGTCGTAGTCGTAAACAGGCTTGAAAGTTCTCCATCCACCTGTCTTGTTGACTCTGGTGGTACCTGCTTCACAGACTCCTCCGGGAAGAATTTTCATTTCTTAGCCTCCTTCATCATGTTGTACGCTTCCTGGATAGCTTCAGCGTTCCTGTCGCCGACCTTTCCAGGGAATCTTTCCCTGACAGCTTCCTTGATGGACTCAGGCTCTATCTCGCCTGTTGCACCTGCAAAGGCACCCAGAAGTACAGTGTTAACAATAGGTCTGCCGATAATGTCCAGTGCGATCTTTGTTGCATTCACTGTCATTATCTTTGCCTTTGTGTCAATGTCGAACGTGTCAGCATCGAAGTCACTGTTGATAATAAGTATTCCGTCCTCTTTGAGACCACTTGCAACATCTACAACCTCAAGGAGTGTTGGATCCTGTACAATAACATAGTCAGGTTCGTAGATCTGGCTTCTAAGCCTGATGGGTTCGTTGTTGATCCTGGTGAATGCCTGGACCGGTGCACCCCTTCTTTCCACTCCGAATGCAGGGAAGGCCTGGCTGTATTTACCGTCTGCAAAAGCAGCAACAGCCAAAAGTTCAGCGGCTGTGACAGAGCCCTGGCCACCCCGGCCGTGTATTCGTATTTCTTTCATCTAGAATTCTCCATAAACCATGTGTAATAATAGATATAACAATTTATTCAGATATTCATCAAACGTTTTTATTCGGGCAACATTGCGCATGTCTAGTGTCGAAGTTGATGCCGAAAAAGCATGAGATTTTTCGTCAACTGACGTTAAATGCAATGTTTAATTGTGTAGAATCGATTAATTACTATTTAGTCTTTCGGTAATTTACACCGTTACTGTTCTACATAATAATATTTTTTAAGAAAATTAATGCAGATAATGTAGACAATAAATAGTATCAGTTGACATGCTTACACATTTCATCAAGACCTTGAAGTATTTCTTCAATGCCCGCTGCAGTGTCAATATTCTTCCTTATGTGCCTGCCATTTCTCATCCCGCGGGTGAACCATTGTGCTTGCGCCTTTATGTGTACCGTATTCATCAGTTCATACTCTTCCAGAAGGCCAAAATACTCCCGAATATCTGCAACCCTCTGACTGCATTCTTCATATTCGAGCAGTTCCCCTGTTTCAAGATAGTGAGATATCCTTTTGAAAAGGAAAGGATTGCCCATTGCAGCCCTTCCGATCATTATGCCGTCACACTCCGTATATTCCAGCGTCTGCTGTGCTGAGATCTCGTCCACGATATCACCATTGGCTATTACCGGAATACTGAGTTCCTGTTTGATCTTTCGTACATAGTCATGGTCCGCTTTTCCTGAGTACTGCTGCTGCCTTGTCCTGCCATGCACCGTTATAGCAGAGGCTCCGGCACTCTCTATCAGGTGGGCTATCTCCAGGGTCTTATCCATATCAGGAAGAATACGTATCTTGGCAGTGACAGGAGTACTGAGATTATCTGAGAGTTTCTCGACGATCTCATGAATAAGCCCGGGCGATTTGAGAAGAGCTGATCCGCAGCCATCTTTTGTCAGGAGTTTTGCAGGACAGCCAAAATTAACATCAATTATCTCCGGACGATATACTTCTTCGATTTTCAGAGCCGCATTTGTCATTATTTCCGGGGAATTCCCGAATATCTGTATCCCCAGAGGTCTTTCATCCTCACAGCTTATCCCGCGGTTGATGGTTTTTTTATTTTCGTATATGACAGCGTCTGCACTTATCATTTCTGAATAAGTAAGAGAAGCTCCGTACTGCCTGCACATCAGGCGAAACGGCAGGTTAGTCACATTGGACATGGGAGCAAGCAGGATATTACCGGGAATCTTGAGATCTGCAATCTTCATGTTGATCTATGTTGCTGACGGTATTGGAATCCAATACCAGCTAATTGTTGTAAATTAAATATGTAATCAGAAGTGTTCTATCGAAGGGTATACTAATATATAAGTAGGATGTATGGAAAAATCTATTGAAATAACTCTTATTCACATAAATTTTACAAAATTAACAGGTTCATCTATGACAAAGATCTTAGCTTTTGTAGGAATGCCAGCCTCGGGCAAATCAGAGGCATCATCGGTTCTGCGCCGGAAAGGTATTACAGTCATCAACATGGGTGATGTCATCCGGGAAGAGGTCGTCCGCAGGGGACTGGAACCCACTGATGCAAACACCGGCGGAGTAGGCACCGACCTGCGTGAAAAGGAAGGTACTGATGCCGTTGCAATACGTTGCATACCAAAGATAAAGGATGCGAATGAAGATTTTATCGGAATTGACGGTGTACGCAGTGTTGCCGAGGTCGAGCGTTTCAAAGAGGCATTCGGAGATGACTTTACTCTGGTATCAGTCGATTCTCCGATCGAATTGAGATTTGCACGTGTCCTGGCCCGCAAGAGAAGCGATGACATGCAGGATATCAGTGCCCTGAAGATCAGGGATGAGCGCGAACTTGGCTGGGGTATGGGCGAGGCAATGGAAATAGCTGACATTGTTGTTGACAATGAGGGCACCCTTGAAGAGTTCAGGGAAAAGATAATAGGGCTTCTGGATTAGATATCATGATACATGTTGAAATTTACACGGATGTAAATCCTACAGAGAGCAGGGACAAAGTACACTCTGCGCTGAGCCAGATATTTCCTGACACTGAATTTGAATTTGAGGAACTGTCACAGCACAGTGGAAGATTCAAAGCGGTGGGTGATATCTACGCTCTCAAACATCTTCACAATCTCATCAGGGAAGAGGAGATTATAGACACATCCCGCACAAGGCTGAATGTGGGATTGTCAGAGGATGAGATGTCCACTTCTTTTATTATCAGCAAACAGGTTGCCACAGTTGGCCGCCTGAACTATCCTGCACAGGAAGAAACCCTCGGTTCCATCAATATCACTGTGAGAGCTGATTCCGTAGAAGAATTCGAAAGATTCTACGACTGGCTGACACCGCCAACCGAGGATGGAGTTCCTGATTTTGAAAATGATATAAAGGATGTTTGAGATGAATATCAGGAACCTGAGTTACTCATCACGCGCAGCCGTGGAAGACCCGTTCAACTGGGCTTACAGCCTTGAAGATATCGGTTATACCGGCTGGGAAATAGTTCAGGAAGGCTCACAGTGCCTTAATGATGAGAATCTGCAACAGGTTCGTGATATAGTTGAAACAACCAACCTTACTCTTACAATGCACCTGCCATTCTCGGATATGAATCTGTCAGGTCTCAACACCGGAATACACGATGAAGTGATACGCCAGATGAAGTATTATCTGGAAATGGCATCCGGTCTTGTGGAACTGGCAGTGCTGCACCCGGGTTATCTTTCACCCTATGGCGGTCAGGTTCCTGAAAAAGCCTGGCAGGTGAATATCGAATCCATCCAGCAGCTCTGCGATTTTGCGGAAGACAGAGGTATTCTCATTGCTGTTGAGAACATGCCTGAAATTCCCAAGATATTCGGCAAGGTCCCTGATGAAATGCTGGACATACTGGAACAGGTGGACAGGGATAACGTGGGCATGACCCTTGATGTGGGACACGCCAACACAATGGGACTTGTGGACGAGTTCGTGGACAAATGCTTCGAAAGGATCAGGCACATGCATATCCATGACAACCACGGAGTCCACGATGAGCACCTTCCTCTCGGCCAGGGCAGCATTGAATGGAAAAAGCTCATGGGCAGCCTTTCAGGTTACAAAGGCAGGCTCGTTACTGAAATGGGCGGCCTTGATGAGGGCCGGCAGTGTATTGAGTTCCTGAAGAACCTCTAGTTCACTGAAAACGGAAAAAGTGTGAGCTAATCACAAAATAAAAATCTTTTGTTTTATTCTTCCAGCCTGCCGTGCCTGCGGTCTATATCGTCCATCTGGTCCAGCAGTTTGCGGATGGCCGCCCTTATGGCATCGGCCTGTGTAATGAACTTCTTGTTGTCTCCGACATGGCTGTTAAGGTCATTAAGGAGTTCCTGGGGAATATCAACACTCACTTTTGGCATGGTTTCACCATTTTAAAAACAAAGACAGATTAATCTAATGAGATTTAATCTTTTAGAGAAAAAGTGATTGTAAGATGCGAGCCGGAAGGGAGTTGAACCCCTGGCCTACGGATTAAGAGTCCGTCGCTCTGCCTGGCTAAGCTACCGGCCCGCGTTGTTATGCTCACTTGAGCGAGACATCCATACGTACTAGCTTGATATATACGTTTCGGTTAAAGGTGTTTGAGCAGAAACTCAAACATGCTTCACAACACATCGTGAAAGTCCCATGATCTCAACCATATCACTGTTATCGGGGCTCTGGACTATCATTTGTCCTTTCTTCAGGTACGGGATACGCTTCTCGAATTCTTTTTTAACCTTGATGGTACTGATGGCCGCATCATTGCTCAGGTTAAGGATGATGCGCGTGTTTATCTGTTTGAAAATGGTGTCATCGATATCCTGCGGGTCCTGTGTAATCAAAAAGAGTCCCAGTCCTTCCTTTCTTCCCTGACGTGCTGCATCTGCAAACTTGGAGATGAGCCGCCTTGAATGCTCCCCGCCCGCCTTTGCAAGATAGCGGTGCGCCTCATCAAGTCCCAGAATGATGGGTGTTTCCTTTACAGCAGCCTCGCCGGAAGTGTTCAGTTTATTGTCCACTATCAGGCTCATCAGAGTGAGTGTTATGATGTCGCGTATGCGGGAGTTGGTTATGTACTCCGTTGGGAACACACTGACCTGTCCGGGCTTGAATATCTGTCCAAGTATCTCGCTGATTGGCCTTGCGGGCTGGTCGAAGACCTTTGCAAGAGCCCGGTTCTTCACCCTGCGCACGATACCATCATAGGATGCTTCGTGTATCTTGCCGTTCTCCACATAATAATCCCTTGTGGCATCATCACTGATGAAGTCCATGAAACCGCTGTATGTGTGCTGGCCGCCCTTCTTGAAGTAATCATCAAGCAGGACGTCAACTCCTACATATTGCAGTTCTGTCATACCCACAGGTGCGATAAGCCATGAATTATTGCGTACCATCTCAAAGGGTATGGTGAACTCTATCTGTTCAGCCCTTGACCTGCCTGTGTAGCCCTCACCATCAACTTTTGCCACAAAGGTCCTGGTGTTCTTACATGCACCGAAATTGACCTTCTCTGCACTGAACCTGAAGTCATCATCATCTGTGATATCGGGATTGTCCTCAAAGATTTGAGAATACTCATCCTGCGGGTCCATAATCACAAGACAGGGATTTCTCTTCTCTTCTGAGCCACGAAGGTTGTAACGGTTGTTCTCACTCATGAACTGGCGCAGGATATTCTTAGTAAGGAAGGTCTTTCCCGTACCCGTACTGCCGCAGACCAGCATGTGCCTGAATATCAGAGGGTCGCCCATTGAGTAATCATTCCTCAGGTAGTAAGGGACTGTTGGGGGTACTGCATGTGTCCTGACAAGTTCCCCGCCAACGCTCAGGTGTCCAAGGAATATACCTTCTTCCGGGATATTGAGACCAGTCTGTATCTTTTTCTTCTCGGTCACAGGCAGTATGGGAGTGTTAGGGCGTGGTATCCTGTCACTCATTCTTCGGGAGAGAGTCCCTTTCTTATCCTTTGGTTCATAGAGAATGCAAATAGGGTCCAGGTAAGCCAGGAACTTGTAATCCACCTCATCAGTGGTATTGGATTGCAGCATCCTGCGGGAGTGTAGCTCTGTGGCATCGTCCACCGCAAACTCCTGTAAGTATTGGAGCTTCCATATTCTTGCGAAGAGATCCTCATCCCCGTATGGAACCATGACATATGTTCCGAGTCTCACTTTCTGACGGTGGGAAGTTGTAATGTATCCGGTTATCCTTGCTCCGTCTTCTGTAATCTCCAGAGGGTCTATGCCTGTGGTGATAATGCCAAAGGCGCCATCAGAAACACCATTTTGTCTGTTTGAGAGAGATGTTATCTCAGGTTCGAATTCCTCGAACAATTCATCCGGTCCATCTCCGGTGACAGAACTCTCACTTTTGAATTCCCCGGTGGTTCTGTCCTTCTCATCATTCCTGTCTTTTACAAAAGAAAGTATGTCCTCATCTCTCACTGTTCATCCCACCTTGTATCATTATAAGTAGTATCTATTTTTGAATTCCTGAACCTGTCTATGATATGTCTTCTTTCGGACACCGGTATCTTTGCAATTGAATCTGCTTTTGACAGGGTTTTTGGTACACCGCTCAGTGCCAGGTCGTAGAGCACTTTCCGTGTTATCCGGTTCCTCAGTTCGTCGTTCTTTACCAGTCCGTAAGGGGATTCTATCTTGAAAATAGTGTTCATCTTCGGGACATATGCCATAAAGAAACAGAGTGCATAGTCCTCAGAATCAAATTTCCCGCTGGCCAGTTCCGCAACCAGGGGAGAAGTGGATTTCAGCATTTTCTCGTAGAACTGGTTTGGCTGTACGAACCAGTTAGTGTAGGTGATATATTTATCAGCCTCTCTTTTCTTAATTCCCGATCTTTCAAGGGACAACGCATTCTTGAAGAACTGTGCATCCACAAGCCAGGGGAGGTCAAGTTCAACGTCCTGTTTTTTCAGTGCCAGCATTATCTGCATGTCCTCGGGGTTCTTTACAAATCCCACCAGAGGTTTCATTTTTTCGATATGATGATCCATTATGTCAATATAGTTCTGGATTATTTTCGTGCTGCTTGGGTCAATACGTATGTTCACGTCCCCGGAATCAACGACCATCCAGTACATGACCCGCTTTGGATAGATGGGACCATCCATTATGAAAAAATCCTTATTCTCAATGCTATTAAGCATCCAGAGTATATGTTCTGACTCACAAAGATAAAGTGCTACATCATGCAGGATATCCGTGACCTTCTTATTCAGCAAACCGGGCTGGATGCGGATTATCTTTTTTCTCCCCGAACCATTGTCGAACGATTCCCAGTCATTGCTGGTATTAAGGTATACTTTATTACTTGCTGTGTAAGCTGCTGCCACTATGGTTCGCTTGCTGTGAATATCAAGGTCAGTGGGGCTGCTAGCCATTGCACAGTGGCAGAGATCAACATAAAGGCCGTTATCGAACGTCTTTGCAGTGGTACTTCCACTGTCACATGAGAATGTTTTTGGGAAAGGGTCCTCTGCCCGTATCATCCTTTCGATACTTGCTTTTCCACGCCGGACAGGTCCTATGGACCTAAGAACGGTTTTCCCGTCATATTCCAGTTTCCTGAGCCTCTCAAGAATGTTTTTTACCTTCTCGGCATCATCACATTCATTTTCATCTTTTTTGAAACAGTTGTCAATGCGGTCAACTATTTCGTGTATCTCTTTTATGTGAACAGGCTCAAGGGTCATGGAGTAGAATAGTATCTGAATGATAATATTATTTTGTATTGAAATCTGTTTATTTTGAATCCCGTAGTCCTGATATTTGCTAAAATCAATTTAATTTTGTATTTCAAATCAGATAAAAAACCAAATAAATGCTGGATGAAACTGTTTCACACATCCAAGTTAAATGAAATTGATTACAGGTAAAGCCTATTTTTTGAAAACCCTTATATACTAACCATAATAAGAACTATACTACATATATAAAGGTCTTCGGCAGTTAGTTTCCCGAAGTCCTGTTGTTACTTATTTAAGAGGTTGTAGCTATGGAAAGTTATGAAATATTCTTGTTATTAATGGCAGTCTACGTACTTGGACTGATAGGTATAGGATTGTATTTTACAAAACGTCAGAAATCTGTAACTGACTTCTGGCTTGCCGGCCGTAAGATCGGTTCATTGGGAATTGGTTTTTCAGCAGCATCTTCGTGGATGACTGCAGGTGGCATACTGGCAGTTATTGGTCTTTACATGGTGCTTGGAATGAGCTCAATCTGGAGTTTTGTAGCTCCGAATATCCTGGCACTGCTGCTTATAGCCTTGCTTGTGGGAAAAATAAAGCACCTGCCTGCAATCACACAACCAGAACTGCTGGAACAGAGGTTCAGCAGTACCATTCGTGGTCCTGTTGCAATCATTATAGCAATCGTAATGGCTCTTTTCGCAGTTGCTGATATCAAGGGTTTCTCACTTGTACTTAGCATTTTCTTCGGTCTGGAACCAATTTACGCTGCAGCAATCGTGGCCCTTGCCATTTCCGTGTATGTGACCCTTGGAGGTTTCTCAGCGGTAATATGGACCGATGTCGTGCAGTTTGTAATGCTTGCGACCTTCTCACTTATAATTGCCCTCGTGGTTGTCAATGCAGCTACAACAGGTTCTGCTGATGTTCCTGCTATAAGTTCATCCGACCTTTTCGGTGACGTTTCTCCAGGATGGTGGAATCCGTTCATAGTTGGTGTTCCTGCTGTACTGATTGCTATCTTTGCCATTATACCCGGCTGGATCACAGAGCAGGACCCATGGCAGAGGATATGGGCTGCAAAGGATGAAAAATCTGCAAGGATCGGTATGGTGCTCGGTTCCTTACTTATCTTCCTTGTCTTCGGTGTTGTATGTACTGTTATCGCCATAAGCCTGAATCATATATATCCGTCCATACCCGCTTCCTTTGCAGATATCGGAATGGGTGCAATGGCAGAGGCAGAACCTGCATTGCTTGTCTACATAGTGAGCAACCTTTCACCAATAGCAATAGGTCTTTGTGCCGTTGGCCTTGCAGCAGCAGCAATGTCCTCAGCCGATACATTTGCAACATCAGGCGGTTCATGTCTCTCACGTGACCTATACCAGAGATACATAAAACCCGACGCAACAATGAAGCAGATGATGGCCATCAACAGGATCAGTGTATTGATTATCGTTGCACTGGCAACTGTGCTTTCGTTCTATATCAACAGTATCATCGATGTAATTCACATTGCAACCTTCATTGCCAGTGCATCATACTTCTTCCCGCTTATGGGCGGCTTGTACTGGAAACGTGCAACAAAGGAAGGTGCTCTTGCAGGACTTGTTGTAGGTGCTATCGCACAGATAGGACTGACTGTTGTTGATCTTGCAAACACTCCGGCATTCGCACCAGCATACCTGGATACAATTCACCCAGTGCTTTCAAACCACGGTGTCATTGTAGGAATGCTCCTTAGCGGAGTAGCCTTCTTCGGTGTATCCCTTGCAACAAAACCATCCAGTACTGTAAATCTGGCTCCTTTCTTTGCAGATGAAGCAGAGAAACTTGAGAAAGAGGTCATGGTAGTTGACGAGTCCGATCCAGACTACAAGAAGCTTCTTACAACCCTTGAAAAAGAAGTTACAGGTGACCGTGCAATTGTCAAACTGAATCTGGAGGCATCTGCAACCATCAACTGGGCCAAGTTCGTAAACGAGCTCAAATCCATCCACCCTTCCTGGGTAACACCAACAGGCAGAGATTCTATCTACAGGCTGACAAAAGCTGATATGCTTGCATGTGTGTCACTTACCAGGGGAGACAATGAGAGGGAGATATGGTTTGCATCAGAACCACTGGCAGCTGATCTTGATCTGAGCACAAAGGAGTTCCTGGTTGCTTTCAAACAGGTTTCAGAGGCACTTAGAAACATTGGCTTGCTGATGACCCTGCCAACCAGTGACAACTACTGAAATACATAAATCTGCTCTGGGGTAAAATCCAGAGCAACTTCTTTTTTACTTTTTTAAATCTAATTTTGGTGTGTTAAAAGAATTCTGCTTTGCATCTTTATTTACTTCGTATATATTAAATACATATAATTTTCAGAAGCTATATCTATTCTGAATTGCATATATACTTCTGTGGTACTTATGGAATTGAAAAACCCAATTTTAGACATTGAAACGACTGAAGAGAACAGAGCAAAGCTTCAACCTTTAAAGGATGGTTTTGAAGAACTGACCCCTGAAGAAAGGTTTGATGTTGTGGAACTTCAGAACATCATGCTTCAAAAAGTTTCCAATCACAATGAGATGTACGGGATGCCAAAAGGTAATCAGAAGCCGCAGAGAGATGCAAATGAGATCATCTCACACATGTCATCAAAGTCCCTTGATTATTCCCAGGCATGTATCAATTATTATGTTTCAAAGATCTCTTCTGTTATGAAGAAATAGAATCGGCACTTTGTGCCATTTATTTTGAATTCTTTCTTTTTCATATTTTATCACTCAAAACTTATAAGTGAAATACAGGACAATTATGCTGCCATGGCAGAGATTATCTTTGATGATATTGGCAGTTTTCCCCTTCCGGCAGGTACGTCCAAAGAGTGGATGGCTGGAAAGTTTTCTGAAAAGGAAAGTGATGCAGACCTATTCAAGATCATAAATGATGCTTTCATGAAGAAAGTAGAGGCAGGTGTGGAGGTACCTACCTATCCGCAATATCAGGATATGAATGAACAGTTCCTGTCCATCATCAGAGATCCCGATTGTACCGAGGAACCATTCAAGGTAAAGCAATCTTCCGCCCGTATCATTGAACTAGAAGCCATAGAAAGTGTTGCAAAAGCCTACAGGGAAGAGAACGGAGAAAAACTTGATGTACGCGTCTGTGTAACCGGACCCCTTGAGCTGTATCTCAAGGAATTTGGGGGCACCGAGTATGTCGATATACTGAACCTGTTTGGAGAAAGTGTTGACCGTTTTGTGAAGAACTCACTTTCAACTGCAAAGGACTTTAACATAAGTACCATTTCTATTGACGAGCCAAGTATCGGTATCAATCCTCAGGTAATGTTCTCTGACAATGATCTCATAAAAGCCATGGACATTGCATGCAGCTCTGCTAAAAAAGCAGGATGTGATGTGGAAATACATCTTCATTCACCCCTGCATTACAAACTTGCCTGCCAGACTGAGAATATCGGTGTAATAGGTGTTGAATCCGCAGCAACTCCCTCCTATCTTGACCTTATCGATAAAAAGGAACTTGAAGATACGGATTCCTACCTGAGGGTCGGAATTGCAAGGACAGATATCTTCAACCTTGTCGCTGTACTCAACGACAAATACAACACCAATGTCTGGAAAGAAACCCAGTATTTCCCTGAGATAATCAACGAGATGGAAACCCCAGAAGTCATCTCAAAGAGACTTTCAAAGGCCTACTCCATGTTCGGTGAGAGCATAAAGTATGCAGGTCCTGATTGTGGTCTGGGCTCATGGCCATCCCAGGAAATTGCAGCTCAATTGTTAAGGAATGTGGCAGAGGGTATGGCTGATTTTAAGAAATCGTTATGAATGATATTTTCAGCAGATCAGTGTCTTTGCACCTGAAAATCTGATATTTCTTTAATTCCAATTACTCTTTTTTGCTTGACTCTGATATCCAGTTACTTGTAGCTGGCCTTTTCCCTTTTAACTCCAAAGTCACTTATCTTATTATCTATAATATTTTTTAAAAGCATATACAACACCCGAAATTTTATATGCATGTATGAGTATTTTTTAATGGGGATATACGCACTAGAATGGGTTGTGTAATTTAAAGAAGATGGTGGAGAGTGAAAAGCAATTTAACTCCTATAGCGGTTAGTGTATTCTTTATTGCAACGGTAATAATTGTGTCTGCAGCTGCCGGTCAGATATCACAGGACAAAATACCTGTAATCATTTGCTTCAAAGGTAATTCAGATGCTGCATTTGTGGAGGCACATGGCGGGGACATAAAATATCAATATCAGTCTATCCCTGCAATTGCAGCAAGTGTGCCTCAACATAGCATCAGCATTTTGAAGGACAATCCTGATGTTAAATATGTGGAAATGGATGCTGAAGTGTATATCGATGAAGAACCGATGATCTCTTCTGATGAAAAAATACCATGGGGTGTGTCCAGGATCCAGGCTGATAAAGTACACAATATTTCCAGTGGTTCCGGAGTAAAAGTAGCTGTTATTGATACTGGAATTGATTATACTCATCCTGATCTTGCAGCCAACTACCATGGTGGCTATGACTTTGTTAACAATGATGCCAATCCTATGGACGATAAAGGCCATGGAACCCATGTGGCGGGAACAATAGCTGCACTGGATAATGATATTGGAGTCATCGGCGTGGCACCGAATGCAGAGCTTTATGCACTCAAGGCGCTTGACAGTCATGGGACAGGATGGGTATCTGACATAAATGCTGCTATAGACTGGGCAATCATTGAGAACATGGATGTGATTTCTATGAGTCTTGGAGGAAGCGCTAACTTCACATCCCAATTTGAGATATGTCAGGCAGCCTATGACTCGGGGATTGTGATCTTAGCCGCAGCGGGAAATGGTTATGGTGGCAATGTCAGTTATCCGGCAGCCTACGATTCGGTAATTGCTGTTTCGGCAACATCACTTATTGATTCTAGCACGTATTTTTCAAATATTGGCGACGAAATTGAACTGGCTGCACCCGGTGCCAATATCCGTTCAACGATTCAGGATGGAGGATATGGGTTTAAGAGTGGTACAAGCATGGCCACACCTCATGTATCAGGTGTGGTTGCTCTCCTGCTCAGTGCTGATAGTGGACTGGAGCCTGCAGAGGTGCGTGAAATACTCAGTGTCACTGCTACCGACCTGGGTGATGAAGGAAGGGATAACTATTATGGTTATGGGCTTGTCAATGCAAGTGCAGCTTTGGAAGCTGTATTGGATTGATGTTTGAATAAGCAGAATTAAAATAGTGATCCATTCTCTGAAATCTTTTTCCCAGGATTACATTCAAAGTAGAAATATTCAACGTTGTGACAATCTAGATGGAACCCCGAGTTCATGTCGAAGAGACTGACACACGCATACTCTATCTCTGGTGAGAACATAAAATATGCAAGTCGTGATTGTGGTCTGGGTTCTTGGCCTACGCAGGAGATTGCTGCTCAGTTATTGAGAAATGTTGCACAAGGTATGAGTGATTTCAGGAAAGGATTGTAATACAGTTGTTTCAGATGTTCTACAATGCGAAAAACCAATTTTTTAAAAATAAGTGAGGAGAAGTGTCATCGACACTTCCTTAAATCTCCATTTTAGGGTACTGTTACCGTTATAGTAGCTGATACCTCATCGGAATTCTCAGCATCGTATGTGTATCCCTCACGTGTCACACTGTCAATAGTGAACGTGAAGGTACCGGGACTTGCCTTGTAACTATCGGACTGGAATGTTACATAGCCCGATGCATCTGTAGAACCTATTTCGCTGTCACTGGCATTTCCTTCCCAGTATCCACGAACCTCAGCATTTTGCAATGGATTAGTGTTGCTGCTATCATCTACAATTTTAACTGTGGCAATAGCCCAGGTAAAATAATTCTTACCAGCTTTCTTCCAATCTCCAGTAAGTTCAATACTACTGAGCATTGTACCATCTACTGTCGGTTGGTCAAAGACAGTTATTTCTTGAGTAGTACTTGCTAAATCACTATCAACTTCCGTAATGGTAAGATTGACAGTATAAGTTCCTGCAAGTGCATAGGTATGAGTAATGTTCTGTTCGGAAGAATCTACGGTTCCATCATTTTCAAAGTCCCATGACCAGTCTGTAATTCCATCAGCTGATATGGAAGTATCGTTGAATGTTACGGTGAGTCCCTGTGTAGTATACTCAAAGTTTGCAACCAGTGGTTCATTTGTAACAGGATCATCTGTATCAAAATAGTTTAGAGCTGCATAAGCATCTACAATTCCGTACCCAGTATATAGATCCCATCCTGGGGAATTAATGTCCTGTGTAGTATTCTGAATGGCCTCTCTCACATTGTCTGGGCCAGTGATTCCACTTGAAATCAAAAGAGCTGCAATACCTGATACATGTGGGGTTGCCATGGAAGTTCCGGTGAATCCCCAATAACCAAAATCACTGGTATCTCGGGTGTTGGGATTGAATGTGACTTGAACTATCCCATATCCTTGTGTAACATCGTTATCATCCTTGTAATAATATCCGCCAGGAGCTACAATATCAAGTGCCTGTCCATAGTTTGAATATGGAGCTAAATCTCCAGAGATTGTTGTTGCTCCAACTGCAATACACTTCTCGTAGGCAGCAGGATAACTGACTTTATCTGTTTCATCATTTCCAGCTGCAGCAACAATAGTAACTCCATGATTGTATGCATAATCAAGTGCAGCGTCCAGTTCCGGTCCTGGATAAATGCTAGGTGAGAATCCAAGACTCATACTAATGACATCAGCGCCGTTGTCTGTGGCAAAGCGTATTCCATCTATCAATTGATCAACAGTTCCTCCACGAGGACCAAGAACTTTCACAGGCATGATTTTACAACCAAATGCAACTCCTGCAAACCCGTAACCGTTATTAGTACTCTGGGCAATCGTTCCTGTTACATGAGTTCCATGTGAGTCATCATCATTGGGATGTGAATCACGATTAACAAAATCATAGCCAGCTACAAAGATGGTTTCATTAAGATCAGGGCACAGGTAGTATCTTTTCACGGGATTTTGTGCATAATCCTCATAAGCAACACCTGTGTCCAGTACAGCTACGACCACATCGCTTCCGTTAGATGTGTTCCATGCCTCTGTGACATTGATTCCATATTGTGAATAAAAGTTCCATTGATACGCAGTGTAACCCGGATCATTCGGAACCATTGCTGCATGCATAATATAATTTGCACTAGTAGACTCCACATTAGGATTCTTACTGTATATCTCCACCATCTCTTCAACAGACTTTGTCTTTGGTATCTTCAGAATTTTGAAGCCTGCATAAGGACTTGTGTAAGTTACAGTTGCTCCATTTTTTGAGTTCATGGCTGCTATCTTGGCTTCAGATACGCCGGGGTTGAACTTAACCAGTATTTCTCCTGGTACGTAACTTTGCTCATAGGCAACGCTGGGCAATGCAACTTCAAGATTATCTTCAAAACTATACGCTTTGGAACTGACAGCCATGGCAGGTGTCAGCATTCCTATGGTCAGCATGCTAACCATCATTATTGCTAAAAATGTTTTTAAGTACCTATCCAATTTAACCACCACATTATATGTGCTAATTAACTTATTTGGACAATCTTATAAATACTTAATTTTATGCTCATAAATATAATATGTCTTATTCAGGAGAGCAATAATTCAACGTAACCATCAAGCATCTGCATAACCTTTTCAACAATTCCCAGCGTCATATAAGTTTCAATATACGCTGCAACCAGCAGAGTCAAAATGATAACTCCCACCATTTTCCAGGTATATCCTGACAGGATGTATTCCTTTGTCGTACCAAAGATGTATGATGCATCTTTTTTCAGACTCTCTATGTCATTTCCATTGAACAGTTCTTTGTCGATCACATCATGGGCCTGGATGTATGCGAACCTGTATCCAAGAGCTGCTGCCACCAGGATTATTGGAATTTCTATTATTCCGTGGGGGACTATGGAAATGAAGAAGTAGACCACATTGTAGAGAACTCCAATGGCAATGCCTTCTGTTCCAAACAACTGGAAGCCTGTCACAGCTCCGTTAAAAGTGAAGAACGCGAAAAGAATGCCCATTAGAAAACCATTAACCATCAGTATCAGAAGAGGTACGGTATACGGGATCATGTAGGCAAACATTCTGTATTCATCTTTTCCGTAACCACAATATTGCCATATAGTTCCTATCTTATCCTGACCGCTTCTTCCTATGGAAGAGAAATCCCTGTCTACCAGATTTGTGATTTCTATAAGTAATCTGTTTACAGGCATTATGATCTTTTCAAAGAGAATAGAGAAACGGGCATATAATCGATATTTTGGTCGGATACTGATGTCATTTATCAACATCTGGTGTACCAGCATGAAAAGTCCTGTACCGATGACGGCGCAGGAAGCTGCAATGCTGTTGAAGATGAATATGGCCCACATAGGACTGATGTAATTTGAAGTGACGACTACTTTGGCCGTTGCGGTGGAAGCCGTACTTATAATTACCTCGCTTACAGGCTCCGGTTCTGCAAATGTTAGCATCAGTATATACGCGACGATGCCAAAAACAAAGGCAGAAATCGCCGACAGCATGAATACTCTGACAGACCATTTCACATCTTTAGGAATGATCTTGAATCTGTCCATATTTCCATTTTCTATATCTTTCATGTGAAGCACACATTTTATTAGTTTATATACATCGATGGGTTGAAATACCTTAGGTATAATATAATTATAATACTATATTACTGTTCATCATTTATGGGAAGTATATCAATGCGGATACCTACAGGGATAGAGGGATTTGATGATTTGGTCCAGGGCGGTTTTCTTTCAGATAGAGTTTATGTACTGAGTGGCCCTCCTGGAAGCGGAAAAACAACATTTGGAGTTCAGTTCCTTGCTCATGGGGCAGCCCTTGGAGAAGTAGGACTATATGTAACTTTACTGGAATGTCCACAGAATATTATCAATGACATGTCCAATTATGCTATGAATGTTCCTACATTGATCAAAATGCAGAAGCTTTTGTTTGCCGATCTGGGTCCACGTATGGAATATGGCTATATGGATGAGATCAATGAGTTTGTTACAACAGACTACAATCTGGGTAAAAGCTCAACTGAAAGCGAGGCGCCCTCTCCATCAATCGTTTTTAAAGAGATAGCCGCTTATGTTTCAGAGTATGATGTAAAACGCCTGGTCATTGATTCAGTTTCTGCAATCCGGTTTACATCAAAAGACCTGTCTCTGCAGGAAAAAGAGATGAGCAGGTTCATACGTAATCTTAAGAAACTTGGATGCACAACAGTTCTCTTATCTGAAATGACAGACCCTACTGCTTATTCCACGGAGCAGTTTGCTGCTAATGGTGTCATTTTTATGCATAATTTCCTTTATGACAAGACCATGACCCGTGCCATTCAGGTTATTAAAATGCGCGGTACAAGGCATGATTG
This sequence comes from Methanolobus sp. UBA32, assembly GCA_002507205.1. Taxonomy (GTDB): domain Archaea; phylum Halobacteriota; class Methanosarcinia; order Methanosarcinales; family Methanosarcinaceae; genus Methanolobus. Next base: position 17,519 of record DAZF01000083.1, read on the forward strand.
TAACATGCACAATGTTTCATTTACTGAAAAAGGGTTGAAGGTAGAGGGCTATCTTGAATGATAGTTGTATTCTATGGTGAAAATATTTAAGAAAAAGGAAGAGAAGAAAACTCTTCCTGAAAGGGACAAGGCCCAGCTTGCAGATGCATCCCGCAGGCTAGGTTTTGAAGTAGGCTACCATCGTCACTCTGAAATAGGGTGGGTTCAGGAAAAATTATCCCAGATATACAAGTTTGCCGAAGAATATGACCTCAAGGATTTTGTAAAGGAACACTATAATACAGGTAAAGAAGAAGGTTCTAAAGTAAAGGAAAGAGACACAAAGTCAGGACTTTCCAGAGCTGGTTCATCTAATGCACCTGAAAAACCTTCCGATATTTCAATTGATAGAATAAAGAAAGAAAGCTCACTTTCAAACAGTGGCTCAGGCTACAAAAATGTTGATTTTGCATTTTCAGGTTCATCTGATATGATCCGTCAGCCGGGTCTTGTCGATCTGCCTGAAAATGTAGAGAGGACAAAAGCTATAGAGAGGCCTTCTTTTTTGGATGGTCCCAAACATCTGACGCCTAAAAAGAAAAAGGAGTACTAATTAAAAGGTATTATTGCTCATAGCCAAAAGCAATAAACCTCTGTTTCTCATCAAGATTTGCAAAGACAAACCTGTCTTCTTTGCTGTAGGCAACTTCCTTTGAGCCGGATAGTTTTAAGGTATATTCTTTTCCCGGACTTGCCTTTTCAACTTTTTTCTCCCCTTCAGTTATTTCCACAACTTTTACAGGCGCAGACTGGAGTCCTACGTAAAGATGTAACATATCACCGAGATTGAATTCTTTTGCCAGTGGGGAAAGCGTACATTTCATGATGAAATCCGTAGCAACCGTTTCTTCCTGAGAAACCACAAATCCCCTGTCAATGTCCTTTGACTGAATACCCTTGAGGGCAAGTCCCACTCTGGACCCTGCAGGAGCAGATTTGACATCCACATCATGCATCTGTATGGATCTGATCTCAAGTTCCTTTTTGGTCGGGTATGCGATCATCTTGTCCTTTGCGTTAATGGTTCCCTGTGTCGTAACGCCAAGTACGACGCATCCGATACCGGTCACGTTGAAAGACTGGTCTATATATATACGTGGACGCAGGCTGTCAAGTTCTTTCAGTTCTTCAGCCACCCTGTCGCCGACTGTGAATATGAGTTCCTTTAATTCTTCCATTCCTTCGAAAGAAGTGGTGGATACAGAAATGTAATCCCAGTTCTCAAGTGCGGTGCCAGCTGTTATTTTCTTCAACTTGGCCTGGAGTTCTTCCTGTGCAATAGCATATGAAGTATCAGATTTTGTGAGAACAACGATCCCGTGTTTATAGTTCATCAGATCAAGTGCGATGATGCATTCTGCAGAGAGAGGATCAAGACCTGTGGGGGGAATGCATAAAAGAGCAATATCAGAAAGGTTAAGTGCTGTAACCAGTGCCTTTACGGATGCCGGATAGCCTGTAGCATCTATGGTTGTGAGTATCCTGTCGTTCTTGGCGTAATCATACATTGTTATATCTGTAACGTTGCTTTTCTTTCCAAGTTTTCCGGCAAGTGTAGTCTTACCGCTTTTCTCACTTCCGATAATAGTAATCTTTGTCATATGGGCACCCTTTTGTGGTTTACGAATTAATCTATTCAGATATATGTCTTTTTCATGACCACAGCTGTCCTTCTAATATTGCAAGTGTCTTATCATTTGTGCTCTTGTTTATCTTCCTGACACTGATGACGTATTCGTTACCTTTTTTCTCAGGCAGTCCGAATATGACATCAAGGCCAAGTCTCTCAAGATATGATTTGAATTTGTAGATTACCTTCTTGTCCCTGACACGTATGTGGAAGTCATCGGAAATGCGTTCACCGGTTTGCACCTGAGCTATGGTTTCTTTCATCGGACGGAGTATGCTTTCCCCGAGTCTGAGACATCTTTTCTGGAAATCATCCTCACTTTCTGCCCATTCATAAGACTGGAATCCCTCGCGTACTACTCTGGAGAACAGGTAATCCCTTCCTGTCTCATTATAGAATTTGAATGCATGATGCAGGTCAGAACAATTACTCTCGGAACACGTGTATTTTATTGGTTGCAATACCATCTCCGGATCTTTGATAATGACACCTTCGTGTCCTTTTTTCCCAAGTTCTTTAATGATCTGCGTAATCTTTTCTGTTGCTTCGCTGATACCGAATTCTCCGAACAGTTTGGTCTGGTTGAAGCCATATTCTTTTACCAGCTCTCTTCTTCTGGAGACTGACAGGGCTTCGCCTGTATTCTTATATCTCATGTCAAAAACAAAGAAGTCAAGTGATTCAATATCATAGACATACTTCTGTACGTATGGGTTTTCAGGCCCCACCATTTCTCCATATACAACGATATCGGTATTATCTTTGAAGAAATCCCTTTTAAGAAAATTCTGCACCCTTTCTGTGGAATAAGGGCAGACATGGCCGCTACGTGTAAAAGCAATAAGTTTCCCTTTGTAGTCGACAACACGGACATTGTATCCGTTCATTTTCTCTTCGACGGCAACTGACTCTAATTCACTGAACCTGTTCTTCAGTGCAGGTTCAAGAAGCATCGCCCTTTTTATTTTCGGAAAGCCTCTTACGAGTTCAAAAGAGCCATGATTGTCGATGAGTACGGTCCCATCCTCAAGATGTGGGGCATGTCCTTCAAATCTGTAAATATTATCATACTCATCCCAATTCTGCTGCAGATTCCTCTTTTCAATAAGGTCTGCAATTCTGGAAGGCGGGAGTTCCAGGAACTCCGCCACCTTCTCAATGTCAATTTTTATTTCAGGATAGTATTTCATCACCAGACACCTGGTTCTTTACTCTACCATCCCACCGATAATGCTTCTTCTTGTTATCAGTCCTACCATCTGTCCTTCAAGGTTGACAACTGGCAGTCCTCCAAGATTCTCTTCAAGCATCATCTTAGCTGCGTCGGTTGTAGGGGTGTTTGTGTAAACGGTCTTTACACTCATCTTTATAATGTCCTCGACAATGAGATTCTTTATGCGGGCCTCCTGTTTACCGCCTTCGACAAGGTCACGGAAGGAGCGCATAGCTTTTGCAATGTCCTTTTCAGTTACCATTCCAACAAGTGTGTCACCTTCAATGATTGGAATCCTTCCAATGTTGTTGTCAAGCATCATTCTTCTGACGTGGCTGACGCGGTCTGCCGGACTGGCTACAATAGGATCTCTTTGCATTATCTCTCCGGCATACCCTTTGAAAACATTGTTCTTGAGTATCTCATTTGGAGTAACCCATCCAACTATCTTATCGTTCTCCATGACAACTATCACTCCTCCGTTCTTTACCATCAGTGTGATAACATCGGTTACTTTTGTATCCGGGAGTACTTTTGTGAAATTATCTGATATTGCTGTTGCCACGTGCAGGGAAGAAGCCGGCTTGCTTCCCTTTTTACGCGTTCCAAGTTCCCTTGTGAGGTTTCTCATAGTGAGTACGCCAAGCACTTTATCATCATGTTTTACCAGAAGACGCCTTGTACCTTTCTTATCCATAACATCAAGTGCATGGGAGATGGTGTCTGATTTATCTACTACCAGTGGTTCTGCCATTATATCCTTTACTTCCATTGTCATTCCTCTGATCATTGTTTTGATTTCTGGTTTTTGATGCTTACTGTACTGCTTTAAGTATGTCTCTCCTGCTGATAAGGCCAATAATCTTCCCGTCATTGACAACCGGGAGGGCAATCGTGTGTTCCGATATCATCATTTTTGCTGCATACACTGCTCTGTTCTTGATATCTACGACCGGTGGGAGTTCTGACATAATATCTTCAGCAACAAGGGGAACTTCTTTTACGTAGCGGTATTCCTTTTGACCGGCAGGGCTTGAACGCCTGGTCATCTTTATGCTCTTTGATGGAAGTTTTCCTTCGTTGTCAGCCATGATGTTGAATGCCACATTACTCGTTGTGATCATTCCGACAGCTTCATCAGTATCATCTGTGACGATAACACGGTTTGTCTTATTCTCTTCCATTTCATGGATCACATGATTTATGGTGTGGTGCCTGTGGACAAACACGATATCTTCTGTCATCACCTCTGATATTTTAGTTTTAAGATCCTGCTCCGAGAAGTATCTCATGATGTCAGTTCCGGTTACTATGCCTACGACTTCCCTGTTCACCACGGCCAGTGAGTTTATACCATTCTCTATCATCAGTTCACTTGCCTGGGTCACAGAAGCGCCAGGATATATTGAGATAGGGTTTTCATGCATCACCATGCTTACCGGAATTTTATCGATTGGTCTTCTTCTCCACATGGGTTCGGCCTGTGCAAGCCTTTTTCCAAGGTCTGTCTTTGTGACAATACCAACCATTTCTTCATTTTCAGCAACTATCAGGGTGCTGATCTTATGCTTTAGCATCAGGTTTCTTGCATGCGCTACGGTTTCTTCCGGTGCAATTGTAAAGACCGGTGAACTCATAATGTCTTTCACATTCATGTTGTTCCTCCTTTTTGGAAGCTTGACCCATCAGGGCAAGCCTGCAGGATATTTTTCATAAATTATCCATCAAAGAACTCATCGTTGTTCGATTTTAACTGATCGATGTGCTCTTTTTATTTTACTCATATACTCATCTCTGGATCTGTTTACATGTCCTGGTAAACAGATGCATCACCATTTTTTCATCAAAGCCACATGCGTGGCAATTCCCGGTTGTGGTCGGGCTTTCGCTTTCACCTCCGAATGAATTCATAGTGTCAACTGATATGACCGGATATTCAGGTTGTTTATTTACTGCATCTTCAACAGGTATTCTCCCATGGAACATGTATGACATTATTTTGGTGAATTTGTAAATTGTAGTGTCCATATCTTCCGATCTGGCCATAGTTAGCACTGGAACATTGAACACTTCATGGTCTTTCATCTGGAGTCCGATTATTATCTTTTCCAGTTCGTTGACCTGATATTTCATTTTCAATTTAAACCACTATATTCCATAACATCACAATATTACTGAGGATTCGTTCGTAGAATCTACAGAAGTTCTGTGAATGACACCCATGTCTCCTGGTAAACAACATCCCTGCCTGTAAGTGCAGAATTGCACTTTCAAAACGCAGATAATATACAATGCCTGTCTGCAGTAACAGCGGGTTCAGCAAACACAAAAGACCAGGTTTTAATCACTTTACCCGGTTGAAACTCAGGTGTTGCTTTGAAAGTCGATACATTTCTTCTTTTAAGATATATCGGGACAGACATTTATTTCACCAACTTGAAGTGGCCTTAATCAGATGACCAGTCAAAGGACTAGTCGTAGTAACCTTCTTCCTCTTTACAATCTTCACACAGCATCAATTCGTTAACATTCGTCAGGCTGTCAACAAAAGCTCCGCAACGCTGGCATATGCCACGTTCAGGCTCTGGTTCCTGATGGACGTTATTCTCATGATGCAGTTCGATCAGACCTTCCAGAATAGTGTTCAGACCGGGAGCAATAGCTATTATATCCCTGTCAGTTACCATTCCCACTATCTGGTCGCTTTCCATTACAGCAAGCCTTCGAATGTTGGATTTGACCATCATTTCAGCAGCTTTGATTATGTTTGCCGCCGGTTTTGTTGCTATAATGGGAGTTGACATAATCTCTCTGGCAGTCATCTCTGCAGGAAGTACGTTCCTGATAACGGTCTTAGTTATTATGTCATGTTCAGTTATGATACCAATACTATCTCCGTCTTCATTGACGATGATGCTACCCGTATCATTTTCTGCCATCTTTCTTGCAACATCAAGAACACTGGCAGTGACATCAATGTCAAAAATATCCTTTGACATTATTTCCCTGACCGACATCTCATTCTGGATCTCCATAATGGAGATATCGGTTTCCATGTCATCCTGAAGTTTCAAGACCATAAGATGTACCTCTGAATCCTGGATTAAAGGAATCGATTACCCATAGTCCACTAATTAAAATGTTACTGTTATTCTATAAATAGGTGTTCGTGGATTTTTTAACATGGGTTACATGCCACAATAAATAGCCTCGGAAGCACTGATTATGTAAAAAAGAATTGATTCCGGAACAATTCAAATTGATTGTGCCGGAGCTTTGATAAAAGAATTGATTTATTTAACGGATAACTATCCTTGTCCGGTTTCCTGCACTTAGTTCAATTTCATCATTGAACCCGGATTTAGAAAATGCATCAATGATTTCCACAGGCATATCAATATCAAGCTGGTCCACAAGAAGGGCATGGTCTCCCCATAATGCAATACGAATCCTTCCGGTATCGTCTGAGACATATATGTTTGAAACCATATTCACAGTCCCATCATCACGGTCGAATTCCCTTATTTCTCCAAGACCTGACACCTGGCCTGAAATAGAATATGATTCACCGGGTACGATATCAGCTATGGATGTAAAATCTTCCTTGAATTCGACCTCATCCTCTATTTTCCTGATTGTACTGCGGTTTCCAATCTGCATTTCCACCTGCTGGTTGAAATTGTTCTCTCTGGCATATCCGTTGATTATTTCTACGGAATCATCTATTTGTAGTTCCTTTGTGAGGTCTGCAGTCTCATCCCAGAGGGTCACTCTTATCTTCCCGGTTTCATCACCGATCATGATGTTTGCGACTTTCCCGGCACTACCATCTTTTTTATTGAACGTTCTGGTGTCGGATATGTCAAGTATCCTGCCGCGTATGTTAAGGTCGCCCATACCATTCTTGATATCTTCTATCTTCTTTGAATCGATACGTGCCTCAACCTTTTCATCCGTTTCACAGAAAACCCCGTTGTTCCCTATATTGACTTCGATGCCTGAGTATCCTTCCTTTACGTAACCGGCTATCTGGTAATTCTGACCAACTTCGATCTGTCCGTTCTTCACAAGGTCTGCCCTGTCATCCCATAATGTAATGCGTATGGATCCGGTTTCATCTGCAATGACAACATTTGCAACCCTGCCAACGGTGCCATCATTTCGGTTGAATTCCTTTGCAGGAAAAACAGACATGATCTTTCCAATGAACTTGACATTACCACTGTTTGGAGTTATTCCTGATATTTTCTGTAGCTGGCTCTCTCCTGTATCACTGGCTCCATGGTCATGGGCCACAAGCATGGCGGCTGTCCTGACGTCACAGAGTCCGCTCATTTGTTCCACTTTCTCTTCGACCTCACGTGTAAAATCCTCTTTGCTGATGACGCCGCCGAGTTTTTCATATATGTCATTTATCTCGTCCATAATAATACCCTGAAAACTGAATTAATGCATTAAATGATGATCCATCTACCTTTCAACTAGTCTAGTATTCTCTTAGATAATTAATCTAACGAAGATGTTTATAAAAATCCTGTTTTATGATTATCTACCAATAATATTATGTTTATTCCGTCATTTTAATAAGATATATTAATTATAAGATGTATTTGCAAGATATCATGATCCGTAAATGTAAAGAGCATGGCTATTTCAGGGGAGAGGTCTGCCCTGATTGTGGAGAAGAAGGACGTTATGTGCTGGATGATGATCGGGAAGAGCGTCTTGGAAGGTTTGTTTCCGGTGCATTGAGACACTTCCCTGAAGATGTGGGCATTGAAATGGACTCTCTGGGCTGGGTCGAGCTGGGTCAACTCTGCGATGTCATGAAAAAGCGCTACAAATGGGGAACCATGGAGCGTCTGATCTCACTTGTCGAATCCGATAAAAAAGGGCGGTACGAGATAGATGATGGCTTCATAAGGGCAAGATATGGTCACTCAGTAGATGTGGATCTTATCTCTGATTACCCTGAAAATGAGCTGCCTTACCTGTACTACGGTGTCAGTCAGGAAGAAGCGGACATGTTACTTGACAATGGTATCTTCCCTATCAGGCAGTGTTACGTGCATCTTAGTACCTCATTTGAAAAATCAAGGGAAGCTGCTTCAGTTCATACGGATAACCCTGTTATCATAGAAATTGACGCAAGTGCTGCCCAGCAGGACGGAGTCGATATTGTTACCGTAAATGCTGATATTGTCCTTGCAAGGGGAATTCCTCCTGAGTATCTTACTATTGTAGAATCCGAAGAATGATTCTCATTCTACGGATATTTCTGTCAGGCCGTTGATTTCGGTAATTTTGAAGTGTACGCCAAGGAACTGTTCGGTTACGTGGATATTTGTCAGGCAATGTGGTGTAAGCTTTCTGGTTGTGAATGACCCGCTTCCTGCAAGTCCCATGTAAGGGATCAACTGGTCAGCCAGATGGGTGTCAACGGCTTCCCTGGATAGCAGTTCATCGAGCAACATCTGTGCAGCCTGACTACCAACCTTTTCCGAAGGAAGTCCTTTTTTTCCGATATTTACAGATCCTATGAGGCCGGACCATAGTGTGATTCCGCTTCCTGTCGAGAGATAATTTTCTGCTTTGCTGCTAATATGCGCTTCCATTCCATTTTCTTCCAGCACTTTTTTAGCAGAATCAGCCTGTCTTTTTGCTACATGTTCAGGCAGGTTGGAACAATGCGAGATTCCATATATCTCGTTTTTTTCTCTTTTAAAGTCCACTCCTTTTATCCTGGAGGGGTCTATCTCTATTTCCACTGCACCCCCTCCCTTTGGATAATATCCACGCTCAATAAGTCTTATACTGGCTCTGCATCCTATTTTTGACAGAGCTTTTAATGTGACTTCCTTCATGTAGTCTATTGATGGTGACCATGCAACATCGTTTCCTCCCGTAATCCTAAGCGATGTCCTTTCAGGAGAATAAGCTGCTATCGGCATTATCGATTGTATAAGTAGGGGTATACTTCCTGCTGTCCCTATGGATATGTTTGCTTTAACCCCCTTTATTTCCGATGGAGATAAGTATATCTGGGTGGAACCCGGAAAAAGTCCCTTGATGTCGGCATCACACATCATGGCAATGGTTTCGATGGATTTGAGATGCTGGGGCTTTAACCCTTCTTTTTGACGATTGCGGCGTATGTTTTTTATCGTGACATCTTCTTTTATTATTGCAGAGAGAGCAACAGCTGTTCTTAGTATCTGCCCTCCGCCTTCTCCATAGGATCCGTCTATTTCTATCATGTCTTTATTTTACGCATTTTTTTCAATGCACCCTTTGCAGCAAAACTTGTAGGGTCTATAAGCACCGATACTGGTGGAGCATAACATGTCTCAATATTTGCCAGTTCATCAACAGTCGTTCTTTTTTTGATGGCAAGTGTGAGTGCATCTATACGTTCTTTCACGCCTTCTCCTCCAACGATCTGTGCTCCTACAAGGTATCTTTCACTGAATATGAGCTTGATGAAAAGTTTGCTGCCCCCCGGATAATAATCTGCCCTTGTGGAACCGGTGGCTATTCCAGTTACTATTCTGATGTTATGTTCCATTGCTTCTCTGGATGTGATCCCGGTGGTTCCTACCTGTAATTCTCCTATGACAGCTATCCAGGGATTAAGTATAGGACCAAATTCAGCAGGGCTTGAAGTAAGGTTGTTCGTTATGATGCCAGCCATTCTTCTTGCAGTGCTTGCAACCTGGCTTAACATTGCCTTTCCGGTTATCAGGTCATGGACTTCGACACATTCCCCGCCACAGTAGATGTCCGGGTGGTATTTGCCTCCGATAGAAGGGTGCAAATATTCGTTCACAATTATCCCTCCTGTGTCCCCTATATCAATTCCTGCAATGGATGCCAGTTTATTCTCAGGTTCAACTCCTGTGGCTATTATTACGAGGTCTGCCGGAAATTCGGTAGAATCAATTGTAACGGATTCCACATACGTTTCCCCGTTAATTGATTCTGGTATGTGGTCTGTTATAATTTTGACTCCAAGAGATTCAAGATGTTCCTGTACTGATTCTGCCATGTCAGCGTCAATGTTGTGTGAGAGGATCGATGAACTTCTGTTGAGAAGGATAGTGTTTATGTTCCTTTGGGAAGTGGCTGCAGCAAGTTCCGAACCAATGGAGCCTCCTCCAATTATAACGATATTTGATGCGTTGGTAAGCGCTTCTTCTATTTTCATGGCATCTGAGAGTGTTCTCAGGGTGAATACATTTTGGAGGTCTGTTCCCCTGGTATTCCGGGGTATCTTTGGTTTGCTGCCTGTGGCTATTACAAGTTTGTCAAAGTGGTATTTTTGTCCGCCGGAGCTGACGGTGTGGCCTTCAATGTCCATGGAATCTATTCTGGTTTCAAGTCGCAGGTCTATTCCCATATCTTTGAANNTGTTATCTCTCAGGATCAATGACCCAAAATCCTTGATCTGCCCTCCAATGACAAAAGGCATCCCACACTGACTATATGCTGTGTGTTTGTCTTCAGAGAATACTGTCACAGAGTATTTGCTGTGGCGGGTAAGGCTTGTAGCTACAGCCATCCCTGCCGCTCCTCCTCCGATTATAATAACTTTTTTGTCAGTGTGCATATTTTTTTCTCTCATATTCTTCTAAAAAGCTTGTCTGGATATTAATTCTATTCCCCGGGCAGTTTGTATCTAAATCAAAAGCAGTTGTGATTTTATTTTAAATACTCATCAGAATATCGACCCATAAGTTTATAAAACTTTGAATTATATTACTTAACGTAATCATCATTATGATTGCATTATTATTTAAAACAAGATAATACAGATACTACGAACAAAGGTATCTTTCAACAATACAAATATAGTTCAGTCATTCGCAATCACTACAGATTCAATATGAATCATCTACCGATTAGGTATTCATTAAATCATAAAAAGATGCTTAACAGGTCAAAAGCTGCAAGTATTCAATGAGGGATTTGGAAATACTGCTTATTGACCACTGCCCAAAACAGTGTGAGTAGCATGCCTGCATCATGTGTGGGGTGTACAATTACTGCTGTTGTTAGCTTGGCGTTGGTTTCGATTAAGTGGAATTCTTCATGTTTATTCGTTGAATTTCTAGTTTCATCTTTAAAGCCTTTCGACATGATGACGAAGTCTGGGTAGTTATTACCGATTCACTATTTTTGTATTCCGAATTGTTCTGGTATCATCATTACAATATAAATTCGGAGAATCATCATGCAAAATGCAGATACTACTAAATATATAATTCATTCTAAGATAGTCGCAGATGGAATAATAGAACGTCCGGACATAGTAGGAGCTATTTTTGGCCAGACAGAGGGTTTGCTTGGTTCTGACCTTGACCTTCGCGACCTTCAGAAGACAGGAAGGATAGGAAGGATAGAGGTCGTTGTCAATGCAAAAGCTGGTAAGACCAGGGGTACCATCCTGATTCCTTCTAGCCTCGACAAAGTTGAGACTTCGATCCTGGCCGCATCACTGGAAACCATAGACAGAGTCGGGCCTTGCAGTGCAAAGATCGAGATCACTCATATAGAAGATGTAAGGGCGACAAAACGCCAGCAGATCATCGAAAGGGCAAAGTTCATTTTCACAGGCATGTTCGATGAGAATCTTCCGGAGTCCCAGGAGATTGCTGATGAAGTACGCCAATCCGTAAGGGTTGAAGAAATGCAGTACTTCGGAAAGAACAAGATACCATGTGGTCCGGCAGTTTTTGACTCTGATGCAATTGTTGTTGTAGAGGGTCGTGCAGATGTCCTGAACCTGTTGAAATACGGTATCAAGAATACTATTTGCGTAGGTGGTACCAATGTTCCTCCTGAGGTTGCTGAACTAACAAAGAAGAAGGATACGGTGACTGCTTTCACAGATGGTGACCGTGGAGGAGAACTTATCATAAAGGAACTGGTACAGGTTGCAAATATCGACTTTATCGCAAGGGCACCTGATGGCAAGAGTGTTGAGGATCTCGTGCAGAAAGAGATCGTAAGGGCTCTCAGGCAGAAAGTTCCTGTTGAACAGGTCATTGACAAATATGTTGTCAAGGACCAGGGCTCTCCTACTGATACTGCTCGTGCTCCACGTCTTCCCCAGCGTAAGGAAAGGAGGCCTGCTCCTGAGGCCACACGTGTTGTTGCTTCAAAGGTCAAGAGGCCTTCCAGGGAGCCACGTGAACGGGACACCCGTGAAAGAGACACTCGTGAGCGGGATACTCGTGGAAGGGATACTCGTGAAAGAGATACAAGGCCGAAAGCAGAATCACAGGAAGTAAAGAAGGAGCCAGTTGTTGCTCAGAAGGCAAAGGTCCCATCATCTCCTGAGAACAAGAGATTCAAATCTCATGCAGATGACCTCCTAGGCACGTTCAGTGCACGTTTCCTTGATGGCGGGGATAATGTTGTCAATGAAACAGCAGTTCGTGACCTTGTCAGTACTCTCAAGGATTACACGGATGAAGTAAAGACAGTTGTTTTTGATGGTGTCGTTACCCAAAGGATTCTTGACATCGCTGCAGATAAAGGTATCGAGCGTTTGATCGGTGCAAAGGTAGGTAGTGTTACCAAGAGGCCTGCATCTGTCAAAGTATTTACTGCTGCATCTTTATAATTTTGGATACTGTGCGTGCGCACAGTATATTTATCTTTTGTTAACTATTATTTTTCTTTTTAGCAGTTGTATTTTTATTTACGTGAAATTATGGATATTCTTCATGTTTAATCATTGTAATTAAACAGAAAACTTTATATTCTCATCTTACGGAAATGGTTTCCTTGGGAAATGCCTTTATTTTGAAATTAACCAACTAGCATTAGTGCATTATTTAAACAGTGCACAAAATAGCAAAAGCGATTTAATTTATAGATAGGTTGGTTGGTATGCATAAAGATGAATTGATACATTTGCACACATTGATGGCGCAAATAAAAAGGCATTTTGAACACATGGGGATAGATGAATCTTTCAACGAATATGATTCGTTATCCATAAGTCCTTTACACGTTCACAGAAGTAAGGCCGAACACAAACATGCTATCTTCGTACTTGGGAATGATATAGCTACTGCATTATCACAGGATGACATATCCGGTATAGGCAGGACTTCTGAGAGGATGCAGGAACTCGCTTCACGTGCAAGCGGGCGGCTGGCAAATACGAATTAGATATAATCCCGAAGTCTGAAAGAATGCTTCTTCCCTGGGAACACGGGTTTATTTGAGTCATTCAGGAAAGCAGATGTAAATGGAGTAAGACGTTTTTTCATAATGATCCCATCTTCTCCATCAGAATAGTAGCCATGCTCTACCCAGCAGGGGATAAAATCCATGCGTTTGTAAAATTCCTGCGCCCTGATATTGGAAATTCTTACTTCCAGGCTTGCATAATGCAGGAACTTGGTCATAAATACGGGAAGAATGGCATTCATAAGCATGGTTCCAATGCCCATGCTTCTGAACCCATCCCTCACTGCAAGTGAGAATATCCTTCCTTCATTGTCGGATAGTTTATATCCTACAACAAAACCTACTATATACCCATTGTACTCGGCAACAAGGAATCCTTCACTGTTCATTTCATAGAAGTTCATGTACAGGAACGGATTATGTTCCGAAAATGCTTCTGACTCTATTTCCAGAACCTCCTCAAAATCAGAAGGCTCAAAGTTTCTTACTATCATTTTTCTTTAAACCACAAATGGTTTATTCTATTTTTTTAACATGGCGCAAATCTACCGCCACTCCTCGAGTGGCTTTTCTCATCTCATCTCCGCTCATGACCGCTCTTCCAACTGCAATTGCATTCTTTCCACAGATGAGTACTTCATCGGTTGGCCTTATCAATGGATCTGCATCAATTACCCCGGGAGCCAGAAGTGAGCCACGGGGGACGAAGTCATCTATCTTTACAATATATTTACCCTGATCCATCATAGCTTTCACGCCTTCAATGGTAATTGCCAGGGTGCCGTATTGAGGGATCAATGTGGTAAGTTGCTTCTTACCAACGAATACCTGGTGCTTGGGGAAGGGTCCTTTGATGGTTGACCCTTCAGGTACCAGTATCTGTCCGCATCCTTTTCCAAACTGGTAATCTGCAACAGCTTTCATGAGGTCTTTCTGGGTCTGCTCATGACCTCGTTTTCTTCCGGTGCAAAGTCCTGACATTGTTTCACTTAAACTCCTCAGCGATTCAGGCGAGGTCACATTGCCACGGCTTGTATATGTGATATCTATGCCAAGTTTTTCTGCCACAATTTCGCATATCTGGCGGTAAGCATCCTCAACATGTGCAACAATTGATGTATATTGGTGTTGCGACAGGTATTTTTCAAGACATGATGCTACCCATTCTTTTTCTTCCGCATCCCAGTATCCGGTCACTGTTGTGTCATAGTGTGACGCAGGGTATGTCAATTCAAGTTCCCTTGGGACTATTCCAAGAGGTGATGTGATTATGACCTCATGGACAAATTTACGGCTCTTTGCAAGAGCATTGATAAATCTCCAGTGGGAGTTGGATGTGGAATATGGCTTCTTTGCAGAGCATGGCAGGAGTAGTAGTATGTCTTTTTCCGGTGGAGTGTACCTTTCCTGTATCCTCCTGGCAAATCTGACGATCTCAGCCCTGTTCTGGGATTCCCCGCAGGTAGCAATGAGTCCGTTGTTCCTTGCTATGGGGCTTTTGCTTTCCATATAGTTGTACTCTGCATCCATGAGTCGCATCAGGGCAGTAAGCCAGGGTCGTACTCTGCATTGCCCCTCTATGTATTCACGAAGCATTCCTGAACGTATTTTCTCTCTTACAAGAGCTGCTTCAGCTTCCATGGAATTGATGTTGTGCTTTTCCATAATTGAAGCACGGCTCTTTTTGTCCATTTCCATAAGCCCTTTTGCATCTGTTGATGAACAGGCACTGCACCTGCATGGTAGTTCTGCCAGTGAATCAAGATAGAATTGTCCTGCAGTGGTAAGGTAAATGTCGTTGTGTGCAGCAACTATGGCCTTTGTATTGTCAAAGATATCAATTCCAAGGTAGACCAGCATTGCAAGATTCTCGGGGGTACAGATATTGGGTGCATAGACTGCCGTATCAGGTGCGATCTCATTTTTCATCTCAATAAGTGTGGTGAGAATACGTCTTGCATTGTTCTCAAAACACCCTGCACCCTCCATAACATAGAGGTCAGTTTGCTTTATTTTCTTCTGTCCGGCAATATAAATGCTTCCTGTAGCTCCGGTTGTTTCTATTTCTGACCTTTCTGCAAGTTTTAGTGCAAGGTCCTGCGGGGCATCAGGTGTAAGATCCTGATGAGGAAGTATTATTAAGACGTCTTCTCCGGCGGCTTGTCTTATTTCCTGGAAATATTCTTTACTTTCCTTCAGGTCACTGTATTTCCAGAGAGAGCCGCCGTCTATTATCGGGCTGTCAGGGGAACTAAGGCTTCTTGTATCTAGTATGAAAGGTGTCTGGATAGTTTCCTTCAGAAGAAGTTTCCCTATCCTTGCAGCACCATCTCGTTGCTGTACCTCAAAGTATCGTGTCATTGCTGTCTAATAGGTGTAGTCAGATGTAAATGTTTGCCTTTACCAAAAAGTATAAATCGTACTATCTCTCTTAAAAAACGATTCCATGCAAAAATCCGATTTACTCACAGATTTGCAGGATATTGTGGGAAATGAAAGAATTTCCACGTCTACTGCAGAGCTTTATTGTTATTCATGTGATGCTTCCCAGATAAGGGGCATGCCTGACTTTGTTGTCAGGCCCGCAAGTACTGAACAGATTTCAAAGATAGTCAGTCTTGCTAATGAGAAAGAAATTCCTGTGACTGCAAGAGGCGCAGGTACGGGTCTGGCCGGGGGAGCAGTACCCGTTGAGGGTGGCATTGTGCTTGATATGTCATCTATGAACAGAATCCTTGAGATGGATCTCGATAATCTTCAGGTTACAATTGAGCCGGGAATTGTTCAGGAGAAATTGAACGAAGCGCTTGAACCGTATGGTTTTTTCTTCCCTCCGGACCCGGGAAGTTCTGCAATGTGCACACTTGGCGGACTTATTGCCAATAACGGAAGTGGAATGCGTTCCATCAAATATGGCACGACCAGGAATTATGTGCTTGGACTTGAAGTTGTACTGGCAGACGGTACTGTGATAAACTCCGGTTCAAAAACCTCCAAATCAGTTGCAGGTTATTCATTAACAGATCTGTTTGTGGGTTCTGAAGGAACTCTTGGTATTATAACAAAGGCAACACTGAAGGTCAGGGCGTTGCCAAAAGAACGTTCAGTCCTGCTTGCATCTTTCGATAATCCTGAACTTGCCGGCAAGGCAGTTGTCAAGGTTCTGTCCTCCGGAATAGTTCCATCTGCATGTGAGATCCTCGACAGGAACATAATAGAGGCTATAAACACATACGACCCGAACGTTGGCCTTCCAAAGGCAGGTGCTATCCTTATGTTTGAGGTGGATGGTACTGAAAACAGTGTTCGTGAAGGTATAGAAATGATAAGGGATGTGTGCAGTTCCCTTGCAACAAGCATCCGGGCAGCTTCGGATAAGAAGGAAAGGGATGAGATATGGGCTGCAAGAAGACTTGTTGGGGCTGCAGTTTCCCGGCTAGACCCGCTTCGTACCCGTGTTTATGTGGGCGAAGACATCGGTGTTCCTATAAAGGAGCTTCCCGGAATGTTGCATAAGGTACGTGAGATCTCTGAAGAGTTTGATCTGCCGATCATGACCTATGGGCACATAGGTGACGGAAATCTTCACACAGGAATGTGCATTGATGTGCTTGATGACACCCAATGGGACAAACTGAACAAGGCCGCAGACAAGATACACCGCACAGCCATCAGCATTGGTGGAACTGTTACAGCTGAGCATGGAGTTGGCAGTGCCAGGGCGGATTATCTCGGACTTGAGCTTGGTAAGGCCCTTGATGTAATGATATTGATAAAGAAGGCTCTTGACCCGAAGGGGATACTTAATCCCGGGAAAATGGGGGTCTGAAAATGAACGAATCTGATCTGCGTTCAATACTGAAATGTGTACGTTGCGGAACATGCCGCTCAGTGTGTCCGGTCTTTGATGTTATTGGCTGGGAATCAGCCAGTCCCCGTGGCCGCATGCTGGTGGCTCATAGTATCTCGCAGGGTGTGGAAGCCGATGAAGGTGTTTTTGATAGTCTGAACACCTGTACCACATGCGGACTTTGTGAACAGATGTGTCCTTCCGGAGCATCCCCTGTCAAGGTGGTAGAGAATGTAAGGCACCAGCTTGTGCTTCAGGGCAAGATGACCGATGCCCAGAAGCTCATTCGTACTGAAGCCCTTAAAAAAGGAAATCCTCTTGGAGAGACTACAGAGAGGATGGCATGGATTGGTGACTCTAAAAAGGATGTCACTGAAAAGGCAGATTATGTCTTTTTCGCAGGTTGTCTGGGTTCATACAGATATCCTGAACTCACGAAGAGGACATTCGATCTGCTGAAGAGGTTCGGTGTCACTGCACTACAGGATGAAGTATGCTGTGGTTCCCCGCTCTTAAGGACCGGGTCTGATCCGTCAAGCCTGATGTCTAAGAATCTGGAGCAGATCAAAAAGACAGGTGCTCACACAGTTATCACTGGATGTGCAGGATGTTATACCGCACTTAAGAATGATTATCCTGGGGACCTGAACGTTGTCCACGTTACCGAGTTCCTTGCAGACCGACTGGCTGAGATGGACCTGAAGAAACTGGATATGAAAGTCACTTATCATGACCCATGCCACCTTGGAAGGTGCAACGGAGTATTCGATGCTCCAAGGCAGATCATAAAATCCATCTGTTACCTTGAGGAAATGAAGAGCAACAGGGAAAAGTCCAAATGCTGCGGAGCAGGTGGTGGAGTACTCAAAGGTTATCCTGAACTTTCCCTTGAGATCTCAAAGAACAGGGTCGAGGAAATTCCAAAAGATGTGGATTATCTGGTAACTGCCTGTCCATTGTGCCGCACAAATCTCAAACGTGGCGGCCCGCGGGTTGAAGTACTGGATATAATCGACTTGCTGGAAATGGCTATGGGGTAGCCATTTTAGTTTCTATTTTCAGAGTTAGACTCCTTTTTGGAAGGAGTAAGAGCATATTTCATGCTCTTTTCATTTTCCTGTTCAAAGCCAGGGCAATTACTCCGCCAATTACTCCAAATCCCGGAATTGGGAGATCAGGGGTATTATCTTCGCTGTCTTGTGTGTCTTCTGGGGTGCTTTTCAATTCCGGTTCATCATATCCATTCATTTTTTGGAGTTCTGCATAGTTGAGATTAAGTCTCTTGCTGATGAGATATGTTGGGTATGTCCCACCATCGACGTCAGCTCCAAGGGCTTCGTATATGATCGAAGAACCATCTTCGGACCAGTAAACTCCATAAATAGCCGATCGATCCCAGTCCATAGGTGTGTCCTTTGTGTTCTCTTTGTAGAAAGGAGTCAGTTCTCTGTGGAGTACAGAGTTATTTTGGACTGAGCAAATATCGATAGCATATTGGCCGTTCCTGCAATCCTCAAAGAAAATGATCCTTGGTGCGGCATACATCTTGCTGTCAGGAGAAAAAGCAACCGGGTAGTAGCCCATAGTAATTATATTCTTGATGTTTGTTTCAGTTCCGTTTGCGGTGTCATTTATGACAAAGTCCTCGATCCCGACACCATTTGCCGCATCCAGTGCTTTTTTGTAGACACTATACTTTCCATCAGGGCTGTTGGTTGTTCGTGGTGTCAGCCTGTAATTGATCTGTATCTGGGTATGCTCGCCATCTTCATTATACACAACTATTTGATGAGCCTCAATGCTATCTGGATTTGTGTATGAACATGAGTAAAAAATATTCTTATTAATACTATCATCGATACTTATGACCGGACTGGCCATCACAAAAGATGCCTGTATAACAAATATTAGTAGGCCTGAGATTAGTAACTTGTATTTCATGTGTATAACTCACATTTTCCATAAAATAATATACGTTTGAAATACAGTTAACGTATCTATATTAAAAAGGTAACGATTTTATCCTGAAAGTTACCAACCGTTATTTCCTCTCTTCTTCCGCCCTATGAGGCAATTCCATGAATTTCCGACAAGGTCAAGCCTGTTGGCACGTTTCAGTCCTTCGTAGACAAGATTATAGTTTGCAGGCTCCTTATAGTGCAACATTGCCCTCTGGATGCTCTTTTCTTTTTGAGAGGTGGCAACGTAAATTTTCTTCCCGGTGAAAGGGTCAATTCCTGTGTGGAACATGCATGTTGCAGATGTCATGGGGGTAGGTGTGAAGTCCTGGACCTGTCTGGTATATCTTCCGGTGTCTCTTATGTATTCTGCAGTTTCGATCATGTCATTAAGTGTGCATCCGGGGTGGCTTGACATAAGGAATGCCACAAGGTACTGGTCCTTGCCAAGTTTCTTGTTAATTTCCTTGTACTTCTGCTCAAATCTCTCAAAGACTTCCCTGTCAGGTTTTTTCATGACATCGGTCACATTGTCACAATAGTGCTCGGGTGCAACCTTTAGCTGTCCACTGACGTGGTGGGCGCATAGCTCCTCCATGTACTCTTCATCAAGCAGAGCAAGGTCATACCTTACTCCGTAACCTACGAAGACCTTTGAAATGCCGGGCAGTTCTCTGAGCCTGCGCATGAGTTCTATGAGTTTCTTGTGGCTGGTGTCAAGGGAAGGACAGGCCTTGGGGTAAATACAGATCTTATCCTTGCATACTCCCTTTTCATTCCAGTTCTTGCAGTCCATTCCATACATGTTGGCAGACGGTCCGCCAAGTCCGTTGATGGTACCTTTGAATCCGTTGATATCCCTGAAACCTTCGGCTTCCCTTAGTATGGACTCTATACTTCTGCTGCGTATCATTCTTCCCTGGTGCAGGGCAATGGCACAGAAAGAGCATGCTCCAAAACAACCTCTGTGGGTGTTGATTGAGAATTTAACGAGATCAAGGGCGGGGACGACCTCCTCGTATGAAGGGTGTGTTTCTCGTGTGAATGGAAGTTCGTATACGTGGTCCAGTTCCTCCTGTGTAAGTGGTCGCATGGGCTTGTTCTGGATTACCACGGTTTTTGGATGAACCTGTATTATGCCGTGGCCGCGTATGTGGTCCTGTTCCTCAAAGACCATTTTGAATGCCTTTGCATAGAGTTCCTTGTTCTTTGAAACCTCAATATATGCTGGAATCTCTATGCGGTCCTTCAGGAGTTCTTCATGTTTCTCTTTCCACGTTTTGATATCTGTCTTCCAGACGGTTCCCTCGATATCAGTGATGTCTGAGACAGGGATACCTTTGTTGAGCTTGTCTGCTATCTCAAGTATCTGGAGTTCTCCCATGCCATAAACAATAAGGTCAGCAGGTGCATCTGCAAGGATGGACTGGCGCACTTTGTCGGACCAGTAGTCATATTGTGAAAAGCGGCGAAGGGATGCTTCAATGCCACCAATCACTCTGGGTGTGTCCGGGTATGCTTCTTTCAGGCGATTGGAGTAAACGATGGTTGCCCTGTTTGGTCGAAGTCCTGCCTTATTTCCGGGGGAGTATGTGTCATCATGCCTCAATCTCTTTGATGGTGTGTAATTGCTGACCATTGAGTCTGTATTTCCAGCACTAATGGCAAAGAACAGGCGTGGTTTGCCAAGTTTTTTGAAGTCCTCTGCGTCCTCCCATTTTGGTTGAGCAATAACTCCTACTCTGTATCCTGCATCTTCAAGCACCCTGCCTATAATGCTTGTCCCAAAACCGGGGTGGTCAACATAGGCATCTCCGGTGACAATGATAATGTCAAGTTCGTCCCATCCTTTCTGCCTGGCCTCTTCAAGGCTCATCGGGAGGAACTTTGAGAAATCAGCTTTTTTGCTCTTTTTATTATGTTTCATAATGCATCCTTATAATATACTTTTAGACATGCGGAGGGAGAATCCTATCTGTTTGTTCACGTCATTTGATGTTACTTCCCCATGCCCGGGGTAAAGCGTCTTAACATCAAGCTGTACAAGCTTGTTGATCGATTCGGTCAATTGTGAACGGTTGCCGCCCTCAAAATCCGTGCGTCCTATGCTTCCGTTGGGGAATACCGTATCTCCGGAAAAAAGGCTTTTTGAATTTGCTTCATACAGGCAGATCCCTCCGGGCGTGTGTCCTGGTGTGTGGATGACTTCCAGTTCTTCATTGTTGCCTATGGGTATCCTGTCACCTTCATTGAGCAGTATATCAGGTTCAATGGATGGTGCTCTGTATCCGAATAATGCGGCAGCGCTCACGTTGTCATTTTTCAGCAAAGCGGCATCATCCTTATGAATCGCTATTTTTGCGCCACTCATGTGTGCAATCTCCAGTGCTGATGCTGTGTGGTCGTAGTGACAATGGGTAAGTATGATAAGTTCAAGATCTTTTATGTCTATGTTTTTCCTGATCTCTGCAACCAATCCTTCTGTATTCATTCCTGTGTCTACCAGGATCTTTCCATTGATGAGATATGAGTTGGCATCGTAAAGGCCGGTGTTGAAATGTTTGACCTGCATGTATATTCTCCTTAGAAAAGAATGGGATTTAGAGCTCAAATGCCCTGCGGGTATTTTTCATTGTCGCCAATGCTATTTCAGATTCATCGATGTATTTGAGATGTGCAATCACCGGAACAGAATCACGAACAAACGCCGGTTCATTCCGTCCTTTTCTTGGGGAAAGGTACGGGCTGTCTGTCTCTATGAGCATATTCTCAAGAGGCAGATCCTTTGCGATCGCTTTATGGTGTTCTGAGAAGCAGACAAGGGTTGGAACTGATATGTAGTGCCCTGCATCAATTATGTTCTGCATGGTTTCAAGTGAGCCGCCGTAACAATGAAAGACAACCCTGCCAAGGTCTTTTGTCATTTCAAGTGCAAGGTCTTCGCCATCTCTGCCGTGTATTACCAGGGTCTTGTTGTATCTGTCTGCAATTTCAATGACCCTTCTGAATACATCTTCCTGCTTTTTCCTTCCGGCATCTGTGGTGCAATAATAAAAATCAAGCCCGGCTTCACCAATTCCTATGGCTTTGTCAATGTTGCGTTCCATCTGCGACAGTATCTGATTGATTTTATCATCAGTTGCATCAGGCACCATCTGGGGACTGAGTCCGAGTGTGGCATGTATGAAGTCATATTTTTTGGCGAGTTCAAGGGAATCAGCATTTGTTTTGTAGTCTATGCCGGAGTTTATCATCTCAACTACGCCGCTCTTTCTTGCTCTCTCAATTGTCTCATGCCGATCCTTGTTGAATTTTGGAAAATCGAGATGGCAATGAGAGTCTATTACTTCATAATTCATATGTATTCAATTCTGGTCTTATTATATAGATATGAACCTGTCCTATGGATTGGTTCAAAGAAAAGTGTTTCGAAAATGAATTGAAAATAAAAAAATAAGTGAAGAACCGTGAGCATACGGTCCTTATATTTGTTTATTCCATGCTCCACAGCTTCTTCTTTTCGAGAAGTATATTGATGGCTGTTATGAGCGCGTCCACGGATGCCGTGGCAATATCTGCACTTGCTGATTGTGCGCTGACCACACGTCCGTCTTCGTCCTCTACGGAGATGGTTACTTCTGCAAGGGCATCACTTCCGCCTGTAATTGCTTCCAGACTGAAATCACGCACTTTTACCTTGGTGTATCCGCCGATCATAAGTTCCACTGCTTTAAGGGCAGCGTCTATCGGCCCAACTCCAAAGTTGGAGGCAACAGCTTCCTGGTCACCGATCTTTGCCCTTACTACGGCTGTTGGTGTTGTAAGGTTACCTGTCATGACTGAGAATTCTTTCAGGATTATGGTCTCGTTCCCGAGGTTCCTTCCAAGGACGGCAGATGCCACAGCATGAAGGTCTGCATCACATATGCGCTTGCCCTTGTTCGCTATATCCTTGATCCTGATAAGTATCTCATCAAGTTGTTCTTCGGTGGTTTCGATACCCATGTCTTCCAGTGATTTCTTGACGGCATGTTTTCCAGCATGTTTGCCTATCACTATGCGGCGCTTATGACCGACCATTTCAGGGGTCATTATGCCGGGTTCGAAAGTATCGGATTTTTCAAGAACTCCGTGGGTGTGTATGCCTGACTCATGGGCGAATGCGTTGTCACCGACGATGGGGGTGTTTGCCGGCATGTGTATGCCTGTGAAATTCTCAACCATCTTTGCGGTTTCAAGCAGGTATTCTGTATTGATATTGGTCTTTGCACCGTATATGGAATGCAGGCACATCACTACTTCTGCGAGGTTTGCATTACCGGCACGTTCTCCAATACCATTAATTGTTACCTGTATCTGGCTGGCACCAGCTTCTGCTGCCATGAGGCTGTTTGCAACGGCCTTTCCAAAGTCGTTGTGACAATGGACATCAATTGGTATGTTCACTTCGTTGTTGATGTTCTTTATGAGCTGATACATTGAGGAAGGTGCCATTATGCCTACGGTATCGGGTACATTTATTATGTCGCACCCTGCTCCTTCTACGGCTTTGTATACCTCTATCAGGTAGTCAAGGTCGGTCCTGGTGGCATCCATGGCTGAAAACATGCATTTTGCGCCGTGGTCCTTAATATATTCCACGGCATTTACTGCCATGGTGACAACCTCTTCCCTGCTCTTCTTAATAGTGTGTATCCTCTGGATGTCGGAAGTTGATACAAATGTATGTATCATATCAACATTACAATCTATGCAGGCGTCCAGATCTTTTGTAAGGACGCGGGCAAGACCACAGACATCTAGACTCAGACCTTCATTGGCTATGGCTCTTACATTCTGCCTTTCGCCATCCGAAGAGACCGGGAAACCAGCTTCGAGCACGTCAACACCAAGTTTGTCCAGTTGTCGGGCAATCTTGAGTTTTTGCTCGTTGGTTAGTGATACGCCAGGTGTTTGTTCACCGTCACGCAGTGTCGTGTCAAAAATAGTCTTGTGTGTGTTTATAAGCGGTTTATCGCTGTAAAAAGCGATCCCTCAGTTCTACAGTTGGATTCATGTTAATCATTCCGGCTTGTAGTTTATGTTATAAAACACTTCCGTATACTTCTCAAGTCTTATTATGGTGTGACTCGTTGTGTTTGCATGTTCATCCACAATCCTTTTATATGAGCATTGACTTGTAAGGGTGCTCTCACTGAGCCCAACGATGCGGCCAACGCATCAGGAAAATTGCTTTGTGAGAACAGATCGATGAAGTAATAATTTCATTTCATCAGGCTGGTGTTACAAAGGTCCATCCTTTGCCTTCGAATCAGCTGATTCGGAAGGTATATATACG
>DAZF01000081.1 GCA_002507205.1 Methanolobus sp. UBA32
GCAAGACCTTTCTCTATGATCTCTGCAGGAGGAATACCTTCACTTCTTGCCTTCTCCACAGCAGCTGTTACAACATCATTCTTGCATGTGATTACAGCATCTGAGAGTTCTTTGAATATTTCTTCTTTGCTCATTCATACACCTCATTGATTTTTAATAATTTTACAATTCTAATTTTTGTTTTGGAGGGGATATAGCCCGAAAGTAAAATAGCATACGATAACGATAGATATATATGTTGCCTTTGGTAATACTATTTAAAGATTACTTATGTATGCCATTGGAATCTAGTATTTATATTTTGCTATTATATTGCGCTATTCAACTTTCGGACATAGATGAAGGAATAAATATAAAAAGACACAGATCAGTCACATGACCTTGTTCCATAAGAGAACACGACCTTTGACGTCACTGTATCTTATCTACTCAACTACTCAACTGATTTTCAGATTTTCTTGTTAGTCCTCCTTAGAACTGTGAGACAAAAGTCCTTGCCTGCCATAGTGCAAGTATTGCGACGATCAGGATGACAACCATCCACATAACGTCAGCAGCTGGCAGAGGGGAGTTCACCCAATAAGCATTGTAAGCTTCCATTGCAGCTTGTGTCTGAACCATTTCAATCACTCCTTACACATACATTAAACAGGCATCTGCAGCCCTTGTTTTTCCAAAGTCGGTTATCAGGTACTTGTGCAGAAGGAAACCTTTCTTGTAGATCCCATCTTCATCGACCTTGACCTCAACATCTTTCAGCATTCCACCAGATGCAAGTTCAATGATATCGAAGTTTATGGAATCTCTCTGGAAATTTCCTTTGAGACCATATTCTTTCTGTATCTGCTGAACTATCTCATAGTTCCATTTACCACTGCCATTGTTACATAGCTCAAGAATACGGAACTTTATAGGACGATTAGCTGCCATTTCAGTCACCTCTCAGGGATTCCATTTCACCTGTATCTTCAGAGAACATTATAGTACTACCAGCAAGACACAGAGCACCTCCCAGCAGGATAGTCCATCCAGGAACATCTCCGAAGAAAAGGAATATGAATATAACAGCGAACAAACCGTATAAGTTTCCAATACCCTGACCTCTTCCTACACCGATCAGTGGGAAAGACTTGTACCATGTAACGTAACAGAAACCAAATGTAATACCTGCAAAGATCAGTACGAGAAGTGTCATTGGTTCAAATGCAAGAAGTGCAAACTTATACATTGGGAATCCTACAATAGCAAGCAGAGGAACAATAATAATCCACCAGATGATGTTCTCACCAACAAACCTCAGTGTAAGACCAACATCAGGTTCTGCGATGTCAAGACCTTTACCTGCGATAGCACCTTCTATACCCCAGCCGGCAGCTGCCATGAGTCCACCAAGGTAACCAATCCATGCAACATTGCCACTTCCAAGTTCTGAAAGCACACCGCCACCGAATATGGTGATACCACCGAGAATGATGAAACCAATACCAAGGAAAGCACGCTTGGAAATCTTTTCACCATACCATTTAGAAGCAAGTATAGAACCTACTACAGGATACATAAGTGCTGCAACCGCTGCAAAAGCACCGCCGACAAAACCCATAGCAATGAATGATCCCAATATAGCCATAGGACCATCGAAAATTGATGCAAGGAAGAACCATTTGGAACATGGATGGAATTCTTTCAAGGTCCTCTTCATTTCTCCGAACTTACCAAGAGCACCATTCCATACCATAAGAGCCAGCATAACAGTTAACGCATTGAATGCAGTGATAAGCACAGCCACTATAACCAATGCCATTCCGTCACCGCTTCCAGCAGCTATTTCAGCATACATTTCATCAAAAGGATTAAGCACCCATACTACAGTGCCGGGAATATACCACAGACCCCAAAGCACCGCGCAAAATAGAGCCCACATGTAACCGAATTTTACTCGGCGCTTATGCTCCTGCGTTTTCAATAATTTCAAATCCACATTAATACCTCCAATTTTCAACCTTCATGAATATGGATCTGCCAGTAAATGGCAGACTTATACTGCTTCCGGAAAAACCGGAAGTGGGAGATGATATAATAAAGATGAGGCAGCACCAGTCCCTTATCCAACCGATTGATGACCATCTTCTTTCGGGGTGCATTAAAAACGGGAAGATAACACCCCCCAAAACACCCATATAATAAGTAACAGTTCTGAACACTATAATATAGAGAAGGATGTACCATAAGATACATCCTCACAACTATACAGGTTTCAGAATAGTGCACTCAGTTTTGTTACGACATCAGTTGCATTCTCTCCGTAGAGATCTGCACCGATCTTAGTTGCCCAGTCCTGTGTAACAGGAGCACCGCCAACCATTGTCTTAAGTGAGTCGCGAATACCTGCTTCTTTGAGCTGCTCCTCGATCTGGATCTGGTTNNTAATCTTTGATCTTAACATCCCTTCCAAGGTCGATAACCTTGAATCCTGCGATCTTGAGCATTGTTGCAACAATGTCCTTACCTATAGAGTGGATGTCACCTTCGATGGTACCGATGACGATCTTACCTCTGCTTGCTGTTTCTGAACCCATTCTTTCAAGTTCAGGGGTCAGTACAGCTACACCTGCACTCATTGCTTCAGATGCTGCGATTACGTGAGGGAGGAATAATGTACCTGCCTCGAACTGGTCTCCAACTTCTGTCATTGCAGCGGTGAATCCATCCTGGATAAGTTCTGCAGGATCGACTTTTGCGTCAAGTGATTCCTGTGCAACCTCTGCAGCTGCATCTTCATCAAAATCTAATATCGCTGCTTTTGCTTTTGCGATAATCTCTTCTTTACTTGCCATTTTTTTACCTCCGTTAAATTACATGCCGGCCCTGAATGCCTTGTCAGCCTTCTCTACAACTGCCTGCATGTCCTTGAGCAGGTCAGCATCTATTGGTGCTACTTCGTGGTTCTTCATGATGTCAACGACTTTTTCATGAGCAACCGTTGCGATTTCCTTTGCACCTGCCATTTCCCAGTCACCGAACATCAGTCTGTCAATGAGCATTGGGCTGGATGGAAGATCGATGTTCTTTCTTGTACTCTTGTGTGCAAGGAAGTTTTTGCCTATACCTACCTGGTCAATATCTGCTACTGCAAGTGTTTCTTCATTTACAGGAATACCCTGCATTGCCTTCTTGGTCATTGAGATCATGTCATTGTCAAGAACGAGCTGTTCAAGGGAGAATGTCATACCGAGCTCAAGCATACCTGCACCGTAGAGTGTGTTTGCACCTGCAAACGCGGGGAGAAGTGTGGTCATTGTCTTCTCATGGCCAGCCTGGCCATCAGGTATCTTGGCATCAGCCTACGAACCAGCAACGAATGTTGGCAGACCGTAGTACTGACCGAGTTTTGCAACAGCTGCACTGATAAGTCCAAGTTCAGGGGAACCTACTGGTGCCGTACCTTTCTTCAGATCGAATGTTGTGGTAGAGCTACCATACCATACTGGTGCACCTGGCTTGACCAGTTGTGCAAGTACAATACCTGAGAGTACCTCTGCGTTGTGAGTAACAAGTGTGCCTGCAAGGTGAACAGGGGATGAACCGCCAGCCATTGCCATACTGAGTACGTTAACAGGTGTATTACATTGATCTCATAGAAATACTTGTATACCGGATAACCTGTGGTGAAAAGGCGTGACATCAAGGTATTCGAACCAAAATGAGACAGGGAAGTCACAAAACTTTCAGAAAGGCCCCGATAAGCTGCAGCATCGAAATCGCCGGTTATTGGGTCAACCACGTATATGATGCCGGAATCTATTGATTTGGCTTCAAGCGTGAAATCAAGGAGTTTCTCAAATGTTTGCTCAAGACCTGCAGTTTTACCCAGGACATTGTCAAGATCACACTCGATACGCATAAAGTTATTAGCCTGCTTGCGTTCAGTTATGTCTACAATAATACCCTGAAGGTAATCCACTATTCCATCTTCATCATAGTGAAGCATGGTTCTTTCATCAACCCATCTTACTTCACCTGATTTTGTCAGTATCCTGTATTCCTGACTGAAATCTGAAAATCCTTCTTTTGAAGCTCTCTCTACTCCTTCCCTTACCCTTTGCAGATCAGAAGGATGGATAATGTCACCATAGATGATCTTTCCTGCAAGGAAATCATTAACATTGTACCCGAACTGCTCGATATTATCAGATACGAATTCCACAGGCCAGTCATGTTCAGGCTTCCAGAGGAACACTATTGCAGGACTCGAACTCATGATGGACTCAAGTACCCTGCGCATTCGAAGTGCTTCATACAGGACTTCGTTTGTATGCTTATACTGAACAAGCTTCCACATACCTTCCAGTAGAAGTGTTAACTGGCGAACATCAGATTCATCATACTCCAAACGTTTATTAGCCACTCCTGCCACTGCAACTACCTGATCATTGTAAAGTACAGGGATGGTTATATGCCGGAGCATTTTTTCTTTAGTTCCCGGATAAATGTCATCAAGATGTTCCGAATCATAATGAGTGTTGACAATTACGGGCTTTCTCTCACGTATTGCCTCACCCCAAAAACCGGTTGACCTTACCGGATGGATAAAGGTTTCTTCATTACCAGGCAAATATGCCCTGAGGTCATTGGGCCACTGATAGGTTTCAAGCACATTTTCCCTTTCGTTCAAAATTTCAAGATAACCTATTTTACTATTGGTGAGTTCGACAGCCTTCCGGATGGCATACTCAGCAATTTCATGCATCGGTGAATCCTGCATCAGATAGAGTTTCAGAAGAGCTTCAAGGCGCATTTCATTCAGGTTTATCAATTCTTCATTTTTTTTGCTCCTGGCAATATCTTCCATTATTCCTATACCGCCAAGCACAGATCCATCATCATCCATAACCGGAGTGAAATTTGCCTTTATGGTCATTCTTTTTCCGCTTATGCTGGAAATGTATTCGCCTTCATAATATCCAGGGTTGCCCAAAAAAGCGACATCAACAGCACTCCTCAGTTTTTCATCACTTAGCGATGAAAGAACACTGAAGCCAATTATCTTCTTCACAGGTGCTCCGATAATGTCCGAAAAACTCTTGTTGCAGTGAGTAATAAGACCGTTTTCATCAAAATAGATAATTCCCACCGGGGAGCTTTCAAATATTACCTTATACTTTTTTCCTGTTTCCAGAAGTTCCCTCTCTGTTTTTTCAAGTTCAGTATTATCAATAATTATACCCTGGAAATGAGTGATGTTACCTTCTTCATCTCTTTTTATAAATGATCTTTCGGTTACCCAGCGTATTTCACCTGTTTTTGTAAGTATTCTATAATTGAGGGAAAAATAGGATGTATTCTTTTTCTCAGAATGTTTTTTGACCTCTAAATGTATCCTGTCAAAATCATCAGGATGGACGATGTCTCCGTAAAGTAACTCCCCTGATAGAAATTCTTCAGGAGTATAACCTAGTTGGATGACATTTCCGGATACAGATTCAACTGGCCAGTCGCCCTCTGCCCTCCATAGGAAGGATATCACCGGACTACTATTATAGACAGCTTCAAGTTTTTTATCAAATAAACCAGGAGTAGAGACAGCCTTTCCGTGAGCTTTATTTTCTTCTGACTTTTTAGCAACTGAAATATTTATCACTCCTTGATTTGCATCCATCTTTTTTAATAATACTTTCGCCAGGAAAAATTAACGTCATATTAATAGGTGAATATCGATGATTATTTGTATTTGGCAGTTGAAACAGTTTTCCTGTATATAATAGTAACGGTTTTGAGTTTCAATTAATCATACATATAAGTTGTGACTCAATTAAAAAAATGCAACATTTAGCTCTGTAAAAAACTCATTGAAATCAGCATCAATTTCCACAATTATGAAAAATAATCATTATTCAGGGGAGACATATAGAATTTTTAGTGACTTCGATGACCGCTTGAATTCAAAGGATTTCTACAGAACCCAACATTCGACCCTTTTGAATATAAAAAGAATGCAAAGACCTATTTTTTATCTAAAAACAAATAGGCTATTACACAAAATATATATACAAAAACTGTTTTCAGCTCATTTTCTTATTAAAAAAACCGGCCTTCAAAATAGAACAACCATTTTGGAATTAGATCAGAATATAAGACAATTAAATGAGCCTGCATAATTTGACTATATATATCTTTCTTTTCAATTTCATACCCACAATTTTAAATAAGTAAAATAAAAAACAACATCATTAGACATAATAACCACATTAACTGATTAGTGCAATAATTGGCCCACATACAAAAATATAAATACTAGAATTGTCATAAGGGGAATTGAGGTTAAACAAATTGTCTTGATTTAAATTGGGTCTATATCATGGCAAAGAATCTCTGTAGAAATTCTACCTCCTTCAATTGCTCCTTCGTTTTACCTCCACTAAAACAAAAAGGAGCAATGTTTCTACAATAAATTTGTTTTTTGAGGGTTATAGATGTCTTTATCAAAAACAAGATATGTCGAACTTTTTAGTTTTGGGATGACTCATTCCCTGAAGAACTTAAGTACTGTTTTCAAGAAAGATAGCCTGAAAGCAAAGAGCAGCTAGGAGATACTTTAATGCACTATAGTCTTGGAATAGATGCCGGAGGCACCTATACTGATGCTGTGGTGATACGGGACTCTGACGGAAGTATAATCGATTCCACAAAATCCCTTACAACCTATCCTGACCTTTTACCAGGTATAAAGAATACCCTGGATGGACTGGACCCTCATTATCTTAAAAATGTCCGCTATGCTTCAGTGTCAACAACGCTTGCAACTAACAGCGTTCTTGAAAAAACCGGTTATCCTGTCGGACTTATTCTTGTTAATGATACAGAAATACCTAACAGGGCAAAGATAGAACATTTCACTCTTGTAAATGGAGGGCATAACAGTGCCGGAAATGAGGTATGTCCTCTTGACATGGACTCTGTCAGGGATTTTGTTCTCAGGGTCAAAAATAAAGTTTCTGCTTTTGCAATCTCATCATACTTCAGCGTACGCAATCCCGAACACGAATTGAATATCAAGGAATTGATAACCGAACTTACAGGTCTTCCGGTGGTTTGCGGACATGAACTTTCACAGGACCTCGGAGCGTATGAAAGGGGGGTTACAGCATATCTTAATGCACAGTTGATTCCCATAGCCAGCCATTTCATGGAGGCTGTCAGTTCCGAGATCGAAAGAAGGAACATTGATGCAAAACTCATGATGCTCAAATGTGATGGCTCCGTTGTCAGCATCAGTGAAGCTTTGAAAAAACCGATAGAATCCGTATTTTCAGGACCTGCAGCAAGTCTTGTCGGAGCAGCTTACCTTTCAGGAAATGAGGATTGCGCCGTTATAGACGTTGGAGGGACAAGCACAGATGTTTCACTTATACACCGGGGAATACCGCAACTTAGCGAATCAGGTGCAATTGTCGGAGGATGGCAGACAAAGGTCAAGGCCATACGCATGGAAACATCTGCAATGGGTGGAGACAGTCATGTGTGGGTCAGGAATCATGTCGTCAACATCGGTCCGAGAAGGGTAATCCCACTCTGCCTTGCTGCTGTTGAATATCCTGAAATTATTGATAAACTCAAACAGAACCAGGTAATACTCCGTAACCAGATAGGAGAGAACCTGCAACCCACCAAGTTCTTTTTCAGATCCGGACTGGAGGCTTCAGACATCAGTCCTGCGGAAGAAGAACTTCTATCAAGAATAGGTGACAGACCACTGACTGTCAGCGAGATATACTGGAACCAGAACAGGCTTCCAAATCCAGGGACACTTGACCTGTTGATCCAAAAAAGGCTTATCAAAGCTATCGGATTCACACCCACCGATGCCCTGCATGTACTTGGAGAATATAAACAGTGGAACAGGGAGGCATCCTTACTGGGAGCAGCCATACTGGCAGCACTTTCCGGAACCGATGAAGATGAACTTTGCATCCGGATAAAAAAAGATGTGGCCAGGAACATGGCACTGAACCTTGTTTCTTTCCTGCTTGAAGGGGTCAGTAAAGAAGAGATAGAAAAAGTCCTTATGGGAAGATTCTTTGCAAGATTCAAGGCAGATCTGCCTGTTGTCCTGCTTGGGGGACCGGTAAAAGCATATTCAGAAGAACTTGCAGGTTTCATAGATGCACAAATACTGGTGCCTGATCATTGCAGCGTGGGAAATGCGGTAGGTGCTGTTGCAGGGAAGGGCACAAAAAAGCTTGAGATACTTATCAAAGCAAACTACACTCAATCCAAATACAATCTGAAAACATCTTCTTTCCTTACATTTTTCCCTGGAGGAAGGGAAGAGTTTGCATCATACAATGAAGCCCTGGAGTTTGGCGAGCAGATGGGAACTAAACTCATAATGAACTATATGGCCGACTCAGGAATGGATACCGATGAAGTGAGTATCGATATGCATCGTAATGATATTGTTACGCATGAAGGAGGAATTCCTGTGGAAACAAAACTCATTTTCTCAGGCATTGGCCAGGTGAGAAAAACAAGAACAATAGTGGAGGTAGATTAAATGCAATACAGTCTTGGAATAGATGCCGGTGGAACTTACACAGATGCGGTGATCGTCAGGAATTCAGATAGGAAAGTTGTCGACTCGAACAAAGCGCTTACCACCTATCCCGACCTGCTGACAGGTATAGAGAATGCCATAGACGGCCTTGACAGCAAATACCTGCCGGAGGTAAAACTGGTATCAGTATCTACAACACTTGCCACCAATACCATACTTGAGAAAACAGGGTATCCTGTTGCTCTTATTCTCATAGGGAAACATACCCTGCCTGCAAATCCGCCAATCGATGATTTCGTTGTAGTGAAAGGTGGACACAATGTTACAGGAACCGAAGATGAGACTCTTGATCTTGAAGCTGTCAGGGAATATGCCCTGAAAGTAAAGGACAGGGTGTCTGCGTTTGCTGTTTCCTCATATTTCAGTATCCGAAACCCTGACCATGAAAAGAAAGTAAAGGACATGCTCACTGAACTTACAGGACTGCCAATAGTTTGCGGTCATGAACTATCGCAGGACCTGGGAGCCTACGACAGGGGTGTTACGGCATATCTGAATGCACAACTGCTTCCCATAGCAGACCAGTTCATTCATGCTATTCTTACTGATATTGAGAAACGCGGAATCGATGCAAAGCTCATGATGCTCAAATGTGATGGCTCGGTGATAGGTATCCATGAAGCTATGGAAAAACCAATAGAATCCATATTTTCAGGACCTGCAGCCAGTCTTATGGGAGCTTCATTCCTATCTAATAATGATACCTGTGCGGTCATCGATGTGGGAGGAACAAGCACCGATGTCTCACTTAATCATAATGGATTGCCCGAACTTGTTGATACGGGAGCAGTTGTTGGCGGCTGGCACACGAAGGTCAAAGCCATACGCATGGAAACTTCCGCAATGGGCGGGGACAGCCACGTATGGATCAAGAACCGCGGGGTCAATATCGGACCACGCAGGGTGATACCACTCTGTCTTGCCGCTGTAAAATATCCGGGATTCATGGAACAACTCATATCCGGCAGAACGCCTTCTAAGGTGCAGCTTGCGGAAAATATACAGCCCACGAAATTCTTTGTCAGAACAGGCAAAGAAGGAGTGAATCTCAGTCCATTTGAAAAGGAGCTTCTTGGAACAATAGGCACAGAGCCTGTTTCCATCAATGATATTTTCTGGAAGATCGGAAAGCCGATGTCTGCGGACCATATAGATGCACTGATACAAAAAAGACTTGTTCAGGCAATAGGATTCACACCTACCGATGTGCTGCATGTGCTTGGAGAATACACAAAATGGAACCGTCAAGCCTCAATTACCGGTGCGAAGATCCTTGCAAGACTGACACCCATGGATGAAAATGAGCTTTGCCTGCATATCAAAAAGGAAGTTGCCATCAACATGGCACTTGACCTTATGAGTTTCATGTTCAAGGGTGTTGAAAGATCTGAGATAGAAAAGATAATTCGTGGTGAGTTCTTTTCACAGTTCAAAGTGAATGTCCCGGTAATACTGCTGGGCGGACCTGTACATTCATATGTTGAAGAACTTAACAAACTGATAGAAGCAAACATCATAGTTCCCGAACATGCGGATGTTGGAAATGCGGTGGGGGCACTTGTAGGAAAAGGTGTCAAGACCATAGAGATACACATCAAGTCATTCTACAAGAAAACAGAAAGGAGCATTCTGGTATTCTCTCCAGTGGAAAGAAGGGAGTTCTCAACTTATCCTGAAGCTTTTGAATACGCGAACGAACTTGGAAAGAAGCTGATACTTGAATATATGGAAGATTCAGATATCAAAGCAGAAGATGTTAGTATCGAAATCAAAAGAGAGGATATCACAATGATCGAAGAGGGCGGTGCTCCTATTGAAACAAAACTGATATTCCTTGGAACTGGAATCTCAGGTACCGAAAAATGAAGACATAATTCGTCTTCATTCCATTTTGCTGTTTCCTATTATATCTATATTGTGTTTTCAAAATAAGTCATCCTGGTTGAAAACGTAAGCATTAGACATTACTAGAAGAGTACACCATTACCTCTAAGAAAAATATAAATACTATTACTTCCTATTAAAATATAGCATAAGAAGATAATCATCATGGAAATCGGATCAGGTTGATCGAATGGACTCTAAATCCGTTCAGTCGGGTTAAATTCCCGGGGTTTCCGCCATTATCTGTGTTTCATTGTGTGAGAGATCACATAATGACAAAATCTTTTTTGTTTTCTTTTAATCCCTTATCTTAGATGTTAATCGGATTTACTAAATCTTAACACCCTTTAATGTACATGATATTCCATTAAACTTTCTCATATCCAGTTATCCACAGAAAAAGTGAGTGACGAGAAAATAAGAACATTCTCCGGGAAAGAGTGCAATTCATCAGAAGGATTCAGCCCGGAGAAATAAGCGATTTTTTGTATCATTCCTCTAACTGAAAAAATGTCCTGAATATCTCGATGGAATCCAGGAAATCCTGTCTGCCCATCAGCTCCCTGGTTGAATGCATTGCCAGCATCGGCACTCCCACATCCACCACATGAACAGGCATGTATTTGCTGAGCAACGGACCGAGGGTCTTTCCTCCCGGTTCATCCGAATGGTTCACAAATTTCTGATATTTCACACCGGCCCTGTCACACAGTTGCTGAAAAGCTGCAATTGTCTCCACTTCCGATGCATAGGAACGATTGCCACTAATCTTAATGGCAATCCCTTTATTCATCACAGGCTTGTTGGTAATATCATTCTTTTCACAGTAATTGGGGTGAAATCCATGAGCACCATCAGCCGAAATAACAAAGGAATCTTTCAATTGTGAGGGTAATTGTTGTTCTGTTCTCAGCATACCCATACGGATTTTTTCCAGAATGGTGCTTAACATCACGGAGTCGGCACCTTGCCTGGTCATGGAACCAATCTCTTCATTATCCATGAATGCTGCCATGTTGATCCCATCCTCATGTTTCGACCTGATAAGAGCTTCCATAGCAGCATACACCATTGACAGATCATCGATCCTCGGACAGGAAATGAATTCCTCTTTAGCTCCTGCAAGCATACCTTCTTCACTACAATAGACATTCAGGTCCATGTCCAGAATACTCTCACGATCGACTCCGGCTTCCTCCGCAACCAGATCCAGCAGATAATTATCCTTGACCTCATCTTCGATCAACTGGGTTATGAGAGGTTGCATTTCTTTTTGCACCTTGATCTCCACACCTTTATTGACCTCGCGGTTCATGTGGATGGCAAGATTAGGGATGATAAGTATCGGTCTTTGAAAATCCAGGTGGATCACTTTCGGCTTCAGCACCTCAGCAGATCTTACAGCTATCCTTCCCGCAATGGATAAAGGACGGTCGAACCATGTGTTCAGAATAGGTCCGCCATAGCGCTCCACATTCAGTGTCAACATCCCTTCGCTGTTCACCTCTGGACTGGGTTTGATCCTGAATCCGGGACTATCCGTATGAGCAGCAATCATCTTTACCCCTTTTGTCAGACATTCAGCGCTTCCGACAGTAAAGGCCACAAGCATGGAAGGATAGGGTGTCAGATAGTATTTCCCTCCCACATTCAATGTCCATGGCTCATTCAGATTCAATTCCATAAAACCTTCAGCATCCAGACGTTCTCTTACGGTATCAACTGTCTGAACCGCTGTTGTTGCTTTTTTCATAAAGCCAAAAAAATCCCTGATATAATCCCTGAAATTATCCATACTTACCACATTATGACAAGATCTCTTTTCTTTTATACTTAACACAATAGTAGATAATAGATTCTCAGAATAATTAATGCTGTAACTCTATGCTAAAAAAAGAATCTTCGGTAAAGGGTGCAGTTCATCAGAAAGATTCAGCCCGGATAAATAAATGTGATTTCATTCTAACTCAGCAAAAAAAAGCTATTGGTTCTGAATTTATCGGACCGAAAAAAACATTTATTTTAGCTTTGATGAAATAATGCTATTGTAATATTTCAAAGCCATTGTAATTTTAATAAGCGCTTATTTTAAAGTCAAAAGATTCCAATCTATTGCTAACGCAGAAAAGAATAACGGATAAATGTAATTCTAAAAAGATTGCAGGCTTAAAGATGAAATGGGAAAACATGTCGCTGAAGTTCAAACTTATTCTGTATATAGTCACAGGTACCTTACTTGTACTTGCAGCAAGCACTGCAATGACCATTTCTACTGTAACTGATCAGGAAGAAGAACTTGCCTACAAGCAATCTATCGAGATGGCCAGGAACTATGCTAATGATTTCAACGGTGATATGGAAACTAACCGTGCAATTGCAGAAACAATAGCTGTAAGCATGAGTAGCTATGATTCCATGAGCAGGGATGAAGCAAATAATATGCTTTACAACCTTCTGGTAGAACATCCTCAATTGCTTGGTACATATGTTGCCTATGAACCAGATGCCTTTGATGGTAAAGATACTTTATATATAAATTCGCAGGGACATGATTCCACTGGAAGGTTCATTCCTTACTGGAACGAAATAACCGGACCTATAACACTTGATCCTCTTCTGAATTACGATACACTGGATTACTATCAACTGCCAAAAAAGACACAGGCAGAAGTATTAACAGAACCCTATTATTACGAAGGTGTCTTCATTGTGAGTTATGTTTCACCGATAGTGAAAGATGATGAATTCATTGGAATAGCAGGAGTGGATGTTTCCCTGAACTATCTGGACGAGGCAATCAGCGATGTAAAAGCATTTGACACCGGCTATGCTTTTATGACCGGCAATACTGGTATCCTGGTCTCACACCCTACGAATAAAGAGTGGATCGGGAAAAAAACACTCTATGATTTTGAGAATGAAGATTTTTCAAAAGCTGCAGATGATATAGGAAAAGGGGAAAGCGGCCATATTGAAACTATAGATCCAATTACCGGAAAAAAGGTAGTGATNNTGATGTTTTACGAGCCAATAAGAACAGGCAATTTTTCATTTGTTCTGGTTATTCCAAAGGATGAGATGTTTGCAGGCGTTACAACCCTAAGTAATAAACTTATGCAAATATCCTTTGCAGCCATAATATTCATGGCCGGTATCTCGTATTTGATCGCTTTATCCTTTACAAGACCCATAAAGGATATTGTAAGCGATTTTAAAAGCATATCAAAAGATGCGGTCAGGGGAAAACTTGACTCAAGAGCTGAGACTGATGTTGAAAAGGATTTCAGGGAAATACCTCTGGGTCTCAATGAGATCCTGGATTCAGTAATAACACCTATTCGTGATACTATAAGGCTTACAAATGCACTTGCCAAGGGAGAACTTGATGAAAGGTCTCATCTAAATGTTCAGGGTGAATTCAAGCAACTTGCAAATACACTGGATAATTTTGCCCGATTGCTTGATACAATAATAAAAGATTCGAATCAGGTGCTTACTGCATTTCAGAAAAATGATTTCTCAAGAGGAGTAAGAGTTTATGGAGAGGGTGATTTCCTTATCCTGACAGAAGGAATAGAAAAAACAAGAGAAACGCTTTCAAGGATGATAGATGAGCGCAAAAAGGTAGAAGAAATACGTAAAAAAGAGATCCATCACCGTATAAAGAACAATCTTCAGGTCATTTCGAGTCTGCTAGATCTTGAATCCGATAAATTCGAGGATGAAGGAGTTATAGAGGCTTTTAAGGAAAGCCAGAACCGGGTGATATCCATGGCCCTGGTACATGAAGAACTTTACAGGTCACAGGACATGGAAAGCATAGATTTTTCCGATTATCTGATGAAACTTGTTAATGAGCTGTCATATTCATACGCGATCAATAAAGAGCATATTAAAGTCAAAATGAATGTTGAACCCACTTTCCTTGACATGGATACTGCTATTCCCCTTGGAATGATAGTAAATGAACTTGTTTCTAATTCATTCAAGCATGCGTTTAAGCAGGGAAAAGAAGGGGAAATACATGTTAATTTAAGTTTTGAAGAACAGAAATTAGTATTGATAGTAGGGGATAATGGTGCCGGTTTCCCGGAAAACATCAATTTCAAAGAAACAGATTCTCTGGGATTGCAGCTGGTAACTACCCTCACATCCCAGATAGATGGCGTCATTGAACTTGATAGAAGCAAAGGCACGGAATTCAGGATAACTTTAAAATAATAAAAACTCAGGTGAACTCATGGAAGACATAAAAATTCTTGTGGTAGAAGACGAAGGTATCATTGGCCTTAATATAAAGAAGAAACTGAAAAGTTTTGGATATACTGTACCGGCCATAGTTGCAACAGGAGAAGAAGCTATAAAGATGGCAGAGATAACCTTTCCTGACCTCATATTAATGGATGTCAGACTGAAAGGAGATATGGATGGGATGGAAACTGCTGAGGAGATCCGTAAAAACTTCGACATCCTGGTAATATATCTTACTGCATATTCTGATGATGAAGTCCTTGAAAAAGCAAAAAAGACAGAGCCTTATGGATATATCGTTAAACCATTCAAGGCAAATGATCTGCGTAGCAATATTGAAATAGCACTTTACAAGCATAAAATGGAAAAAGATATGCAAGAAGAAGCCTGCAACAGCAGCATATGAATTCTTTGAATAACTATATTCATAAAAATCATATATTATGACAATAAAATTAGAAGGGGTAGTATGAATGAACGGGTCATTAATGGACATAATCCTCAATTCGGAAAAACGCAAAAATGTTCTGCTTCTTCTGATGGAAGGGGAAAAAAGCCGTGAAGAAATAAAAACAAGTCTTAATGTGACTTCCACAGCTCTTATTCCCCAGATCAAAAAACTCAAGGAACACGGCCTTGTCATCCAGAATGGGGATTATTACATCTTAACCAACATGGGGAAAGTGCTGGTGGCGAACATGCTGCCTCTTTTAAATGCAGTGGAGGTTTTTGAAGAGAACAGTAATTATTGGATGAATCGTGATCTTAATGGCATCCCTGAATTCATATTGAAGAGATTCGGTGAACTCGGTAACTGTGTTATAATTGAACCTGACCTTAACTACCTTTTTGAATTTCCTAAAGAGTTTACTGAAAACATAGCTAAGTCCAGTTATGTTATGGCTTTTAACGCTTATTTCCATCCTGAATATCCGGCTCTCTACTCAAGTCTTGCTGAAAAAGGAATTAATTTTTCCCTGGTCACAACAAATCCTGTACATGAGAGAATGGAAAAGGATTATGCAGAAGAAATGAAAAAGTTTACAAGTTTTGAAAATACTGAAATGTTTGTGTCAAAAGAGATTACAGGCCTGGCAACGTTGGTTAGTACCGATAGATTCCTGTTTCTCTGTTTCTTTAATAACCAGGGACAATATGACCATACTATCCTAATGAGCTTTGACAGCAATGCGCTACAATGGAGCAAGGAATTATTCTTTTACTTTAAAGATAAAGCAGAAAGCGTTGCTTGATTTTAACTATTCAAAAAAGAGATATGGTCGCTAGTTCAGATGAACATTGACAGGCGACCAGATCTAACTGTTTCTGCATAATTGGAGGTTATGCGGTAAGAAAAATATTGCAGTAAGCATATCATCTTTTAGTGCTCACTGCCAGATTCGTTGTTTTCATGCCATCTGTTGTTGTTCCGACTTTTTCAGAACATGGTTCTCATGTTGTGAATAATACCACATAGGTATGTACAGAGCCAGCACAATGAAACCAACCCAGGTCGAAGTCCACCCGATCTCAAGACTGTTGAGGTAAACAACACCTATGAGACACAGAGGCAGGTTGAACAGACCGAACAACATAGCTACATTCTTCCATCCTGTTGGTGCCTTGAAAGGCCTGTCACGTGCAGCCAGTGTTGGATCTGTCTTTGCTTTTACATAAGCGAAAAGACTGATACCATTAGCACAGACATATCCTATTGCAGATGCTGCAAGAATAGCTGTTGGTGTTCCAAGGGATATGAGAGCCAGGTTGAAAATACCAATAACTATCATTGCAAATACCGGTGTTCCATTGGAATTGATCTTGCCAAATATCCTTGGAAGATTACCTTCTGTTGCAAGTGAGTGCATTGCCCTTGCGGAACCAAGGTATGCTGTCTGAATGATAAGGACCATAGCAGCTATCAGCATTATGATGGAAATGTAAGCTCCGATGGGACCCATAGCAGCCTGCGCAAGTGGAAGCATTGGTGAGATAGGTTCTGCAAGCACGCCATCTATTCCAAGAGTACCGGTTACTGACATCTGTACAAGTATAAATGTAAAAAGGCATACTATACCACAGCTGAAAAGTGCTTTTGGTACATCAGAACCTGGTTTCTTATATTCAGGACCGTAGATGGCTGCAGTTTCCCACGCACATGCACTCCATTGTGCCATTGCGAATATACCAAGCAGTATCAATATATGGTGAAGATCCCATGCCCAGTCGGTTGGAAGCCATGAACTTGTTATATTAGCCAGCACAAAATCACCACTTACAAATGGAGATAGCGTTATGATGGCCAATGGTGCAAGTGACAGAACAGCAAGTACATATCCCATAGTTGCTCCGCTTGAAAGACCTCTGGAGTTGATAATGATAAGTGCACCAAATATAAAGATTCCAGCTCCAAGCGACAGACTGTATTCTGAAAAACCTGACAGTGCAGGAATAAGACCATGCAAATAACTGCCTACAAGTATTGCGAAGATTGCCAGCACAGGATTCCATGCAAACCAGTAGCTCCATGCACTGAATCCACCAATTAGCTTACCCTTGTCGTACTTGTCCTTTCCTTTTCCTTTGAAAACATTCTGAGCAAATCCAGGCAGTCCTGATGCATGTGGAAATACTGTCGCCAGTTCACCATAGGCAAGATTTTGCATAAAACCCTGGAATACTGACAGACCCCAGACAATAATAGCGAAAGACCACAAATAACTTGCAAAATAACCTATAGATGGTAAGAGAAGTAGCGGGACACCAATAGCGATTGCCAGGCCCTGTTTCCAGTCAATTGTCCTTTCCAGTACGCTGGATTCACAGACAACTTTTGAACATTGTTCTGCATGATGCCAGTCTACACCTTCTTTTTTATCCATTTACTATCACCTCTCCTTTTAGGTAATATGTGGCAACCGCAACTTCCAAAGAAAGAAAGTTGCAGATGCCTTTTACACTGCCGTATGAACTACTGGTTGAGATAATCCCGGCAGCATAAACTCCCTTTACTTCAACTGCCCTCTGAATTTCTCACAACAGTTGATGTCGATTCCGAGTAATTTCTCGATATTCATCTTTGCTGCAATTCCTTTTGGAGCACCTGCAACTGAAGTGATAACCCCGATACCAAGTTCTTCTCT
>DAZF01000007.1 GCA_002507205.1 Methanolobus sp. UBA32
TAAATGTTTAGTTAATGACTATAATCTACAGAGGTTAAACCAGAAAACAATATTTAAGACGGTAACTGATTTTGTCACTAGCATCGTCCTTTATATATTGCTACTGGCCTTGCTTGTTGGGGTCCTACATATCGTAGTTGACATAAAATCATTGTTTTATGGGACTTCTACCGATGGTTTTGTCCCAATAGTAGCAGGTGTTCTTACTATTTTTGTTCTAATCGACCTTTTCAAGACGTTTGTTGATTATCGTG
This sequence comes from Methanolobus sp. UBA32, assembly GCA_002507205.1. Taxonomy (GTDB): domain Archaea; phylum Halobacteriota; class Methanosarcinia; order Methanosarcinales; family Methanosarcinaceae; genus Methanolobus. Next base: position 255 of record DAZF01000007.1, read on the forward strand.
AACATGAAGAAATCAGAATTACATACGTGACGGATGCTACAATTTTAATAGTTATGCGTGAAATTGCAGTAGGGGTATATGTTCAAAGATTTGATTATGAGTTTATTTTAGGCATGTCCATATTGTTGTTAACATTGGGTATTATAAGAGCAATGGCTGTTAAATATCCGCCTATTAAAAACAATCATCGTTTAGATATACAATAGGAAAAGTGCTTTTTGATACAGCCCTAACGTATTATAAGGAGATGGGAATTATGCATACTGTTTATATAAAAACGTTAACAAATTCACGAATAAACGTAGATCATATAATTAAGATATGGGGCGAACTGAACCAAATAAATATTATAACATCTGATTCCTCTGTAGAAACAATCTTTTGTGGAACTACTGATTATGCGGATAAAAAAGTAGACGCAGTGCTTTCTCAAATAGACGAAGCAAAAAGAAAATCAGAAAACATTGGAGATCTCATCATACTGGATTTGTCTAAAATAATTAGTTAAAGCGAATGTATGTTCTTTTTTTATTTTTCAACTTAAACTGCCAAGTAAAGGAAAATCTTCCAACAGCATTTTAAAAAACGTCTTTACCTATATATGCTAAATCTGTTTTTTCGTGGTCTATAATAAATGAAGGAAGATTATTTTCTATTACATTGACTAATCGGAAAGATTTGCTCGGACATTTGTAAAATCCCCCCTGTTCTGCTTCAGGCATAAATCGCAGTCCATGCAATTACAACTCATCAGCCGCCTATCCCGCAATAATAGCACAGCTGAAGCTAAAGAGAATGTCAAAATACAAATTATGTCAAAACAAAAAACAGAATAAAAAAAGAAGTAACCGAAGTTACATCTCATTCTTCAATTTATCAACAAGTTCTGCCTTAATGCAGGAATTACGATCTCCGCCGCAGACCATGCCACGAACACCTATGATGTCAGGCTGGATGCGTTTGAGCACTGGAAGGTCCTCGAACTTGAGGGTTCCGGCAATTGCTGACTCAAGTCCTACCGCGCGGATAGCTGTTGTGAACTTTGTGAGCTCTTCCTCATCCATGAACTCGAATGTGGAGCGGCCGTCTTTGATACCTGTGTCCACCATTACCACATCAACGCCTGCTTTTGCACCGATGGCAGGAAGGAGTTGAGGATTGATGGAATTGATGCGCTCATAATCAGAGTAGCCGGATGCTACTACCTTAAGATCAGGATTGTAATCCTTCACAGATCTTGTGATATTGGTAAGCATTTCCAGAGCCTGTTCCTCGGTCTGCACATCATAAAGACCAACTTTTATGTAATCTGCACCTGCAACTGCGGCACCAAGAGCTGCAAGGGATGCAGTACCTGGCTTGAAATTAAAGTCACCTATGGTTGCACTGATAGGCTTTTTAGAATTAATGGATTCCTTAACAGATCTTATAACCCACGGAAAATTAGCACCAAGAGAACCTTCTTTTGGATTTTTCACGTCAACAATGTCAGCACCGCCTTCGTACGCTGCGATGGCTTCTTCCGGATTGATAGGGCTGATGAGTAATTTCATAATATAAACCTCTTTTTTATAGCATGACAGATGTATCAATTATATATGTTTCGTATCATTTTCGTTCTTGATATATTCAACCGGACTGTAGTTCATGCGCAAGGCGGGAATCGTAGTGAATACAAGCCCATACACTTTTCCAGCCACATATGCAATACATCCGATGCGATAAAGATAGTGGATGCGGTAAAACCGGCAGAAGTATACATAGCAGACCTCAACCTGCTTCAGAAGATCGGCAAGAGGGAAAAGAACTTTGATATCATTCAGGCCGTTTCTGAAAAGGCAAAAGTAATGCTGGACCCTGGAATCACATCTGTTTCCGAAACCGAGGACATCATGGAAATAGTACGATCCGTGGTCCTGGGAACTGAAACAGCATCTCTTGATACCATAAAGCAGGTGAGCTCACTGTATCCGAAAAGGGTCAATGTCAGCATTGACAAGAAACATGGCAAAATACTCACAAACGACCCTTCCATGCCCGATGACCCATTCAAGATAGTAGAACTCCTGAACGACTACGACCTAGATGACATCATCATTCTGGACCTTGACAGGGTCGGCACATCAAGCGGTGTGGATTCACAATTTTTAAGTAAGATTGCTTCCATCTCAGACCATAACGTACTTCTTGGCGGCGGGGTCCGCAACGTGGAAGACATTGAAGTACTGGAAGAGATCGGGATAAAAGGCGCACTTGTTGCAACCGCACTGCATAACGGTTCAATCCCACTTCAGATGGTTCAGCAGTAATCAGTAATAATTACAATTAATCATAACATATCATTTATCGGTGTAATCATGGCAGAAAATGAAGAAATAGCAGACATAGGCGAAAACTACGGAGAAATAAAGATGGGAGCAGGCTGGTTCCTGACCATCACCCTCGCATCAAGTGAAAGGTACGAGAATGAGTACATAGAGATTGCAAAAGAGAGAGGAGGACAGAAAAAAGCACGTTTCAACCTCAATCCTAAATATGCTCGTATACTTGGAGAGGCACTCATCAAATTCGCTGATGAGAACAAACTCTAATCCTCTTTTTATTTTAAACTACTCTAACTTTCCTGACAGTTATTCCCTGCCAGTCCCAACCAGAGAGAAAATTGCACTCAGGACATCCTTTTCCACAATATCGACCGGCCTGTCAGTGTCAATCACAACAAACCGTTCCGGATTTTCCTTAGCAAGCCGGAGATAGTTTGCCCTTACTTCCTCAAGGAAACCTATTTTTTCGAACTTGGTCTGCGCACCACGGTTCCCACATCTCTCCACCGCGATTTTAGGATCAATGTCAAACAGTATAGTCATATCAGGGTCTACTGTCCAGCCCTCATGTATGCCCCTTATCCATTTCATAGGATCAGGGAAACGGCCTTTCAGTGTCACAGCCTGGTATGCATACCGGCTTCCTGAATAACGATCGGATATTACATTAGTTCCACTTTCAAGGGTTGGCAGAATCAATTTTGAGATGTGTTCTGCGTGGTCTGCAGTGAAAAGCAAAAGCTCTGCAAGATGATCGGTATCTGAATGGATAGCACGATTCACAGCCTCGCCTATCCATCCGGTAGTAGGCTCTCTTGTGAAAACAACCTCTGAGAATGCAGGATTTGAATTCAGACGAGATGTTATCGTTGATTTACCAGAACCGTCTATACCTTCCAGAGTAATGAGTTTACCTTTCATTGACATCAACAGTGAAAGCAAAGGAATACTATTTAGATTGTTTGTTCCTGAAAAAAGAAGGCTTTTCCCAGAATTCTTTTCAGGTTACTTATTATGTCCTCGAGACATTTTCACTACTGCACTGGGGACATCTTACCGGGAATAATTCAGGATTTTCCATAAACAGGAATTCACAGGTATCACATCTGAAATACACTTTATTTGGGTCATAGTTGTCCATAATCATACCTCTAATAAATAAGATGTATAATGATAAATATAGTAATCGGTAGTATAAATTTACCTGGCAAAGCATATTAATGTAAGGGAAAATAACCCTGAAAATGAGAAAAATGACCACAATAGGAGTAATCACCAGGGGCAAGTATGGGAACCGTCTGATAGAGACCATTGTCTCAAAGACTAAAATGAAGTNNGACGCGACTAAAATGAAGGTAGTCCATACTTCAGTACCTGAGATCCTGCCTGATTTCATAGATGAGCCTGAAGAATTCCTTGAAGAACTGAATATCGACAGGTCGGTATTCGATTCGGACATTGTCATCACCTATTCGCTTCATCCTGACCTTACCGTGGCAATAGCGCATATGGCCGGAAAAGCAGGATTAAAAGCCCTTATCATACCCGGAGGAGCTTCAAAGGCACCTATTGTAGAACTTGAGAGCATTGCGAAACAGTATGGAATGCTCATCCAGGTTGAAGATATATGCTGCACCCTTGAAGAAAAACCAGAGACAAAAGAACTTTGCTCCTGCCTTTCGAGCCCCGTGCTTGATATTGATACAGATAAAGGTATAATAGAATCAGTTGAAGTATTATGCGGAGCACCATGCGGAAGTACATGGCACATGGCAAGGGAACTCGTGGGAACCAAGGTTGAAGATGCACCTGCCAGAGCCGGACTGCTCATACAGCAATACCCCTGCAGGGCTGTCAGGGGAAATATGGGAGGCATCCATGAATCCGGCGAGATTCACAAAAAAGCCGTTGAAGAAGCCCTCAAAAGAAAAAAGGAAGAAAGCTGATAATCGGTGAAAACGGGAAAACGTGGGGGAAACATGGACAACATTCAGATAGCTGAGATGTTCAACCGAATGGCAAAGCTTCTGGAATTCAAGGGTGAGAACCCGTTCAAGAGCAGGGCCTATACAAATGCTGCAAGAAGCATAAAAGGACTTGACGAAGAACTGTCATTGTTATACAAAGGTGGGCTAATTGCCAGCATACCGGGTATTGGGGAAGCACTGAGAAGTAAGATAGTGGAAATGCTGGAAACCGGGTCATTCGATGCCTATGAAAGAATGATAAAAGAGATACCTCCTGGTGTAATGGATATCATGGACATTCCCGGCATCGGTCCAAAAATGGCCAGAGCATTCTACGAAAAACTTGGAGTCACATCTGTTGATGAACTTAGTATGGCTGCCAGGGAACACAGAATACGAAGACTCCCCAGAATGGGGGAGAAACATGAAGAGAAGATCCTCAGGTCAATTACGCGAATACAGCAGGACAAAGACCATGGAAGGCACCCCATAGCATTTGCCGGAGAAATTGCAAAACAGATCAGGGATGAATTATCCTCCAGCCCTCATATCCAAAAGGTTGTCATAGCAGGAAGCCTGCGGAGAAAGAAGGATACTGTGGGAGATATTGACCTTATAGCAATTTCCAATGAACCCGAAAAAGCAATCCGGTTCTTTGTCAATATGGAACAGGTCGAAGAGATACTGGAATCCGGAACTTCTAAAGGTGCCGTCCTATACCCCGGAAACCTGCGTGTGGACCTGAGAGTTGTGGAAATGGGTTCTTTCGGTTCGATGATACAGCACTTCACCGGTTCAAAGGAACACAATATCCACCTCCGCAAAATCGCACTCTCCAAAGGCTACAGCCTGAATGAGTACGGGTTTACAAATGAGAGCAGCGGCAAGCTCACGCCATGCAGTAAGGAAAAAGAAATATATGATTTTCTTGGACTGGAATACCTGCCGCCCGAGATCAGGGAAGACAGAGGAGAGATAGAAGCCAGCCTTACCGGGAACCTTCCCCGACTGATCGAGAAAGAAGATATTAAAGGTGATCTTCATGTCCATTCGAACTGGAGTGACGGCGTAAACACAATAGGAGAACTTGCACAGGCTGCCATACAGAGAGGATATGAATACATTGCAATTACCGATCATTCACATTCCACAGGTATTGCCAACGGATTGTCTGAAAAACGCTTGCTTGAACATATTGAGGAGATCGATAACCTCAATGAACGATTTGATAATATCCGGATACTCTCAGGCACAGAATGTGACATAAGGGCAGACGGGAAGCTGGATTACAGCAATGACATTCTGGAAAAACTGGACATTGTGATAGTTGCGGTTCATGCAGGACTCGAACAGGACAGGAACAAGATGACCAGAAGGATAGTTGCAGCCCTTGAGAATGAGCACGTGGATATACTTGCCCATCCCACCGGCAGGAAATTCGGCAAACGTCCTGCATATGAAATTGATATGGATAAAATGATCAGCGTGGCAAAAGAGAACGAAAAGATACTTGAGATCAATTCTTCGCCCTGGAGGCTTGACCTGAACGATACCAATGCAAGAAAAGCAAAAGAACATGGCGTCAGGCTTGCCATCAACACGGACACACATACAGTCGAGCATTTTGACAATATATCATTCGGGATAGATGTCGCGAGAAGGGGCTGGGTAGAATCGGATGATGTGATCAATACAATGAACCTGAAGCAACTCTGCACCAGGCTTGGTATTTCAAAATAACGATATAAAATTAGGATTCAGGAATTCAAATGAATAAATATATGATAATGCAAGGAAATTATTGATATTTTCGTTTCTTCCTTCATGAAAAAAGCAAAAAATATAAATTCCTGTTACGTCAATCAATTTTTGATTAATACAAAACCGAGGTAGAATTGCTGAAGAGAGAACAGTGTAATAGACAATGTTTTTGGTACTTTGCGCTTCGCTGGTAGTTAAACACATCATACATGATAAGTTATGAGGTGCGATTTTGAAAAATACAAAAGCTAACAGGCATGACAGATCTATGAAAAAACATGAGATCGAATTCCAGAAAGAGATTAAAAGGCAGCAAAAAAGAAGAGCATTCTAATGGCGCTTTTGTAAATTGGTTTTGGCTTTGTTAACTAAAAAT
>DAZF01000006.1 GCA_002507205.1 Methanolobus sp. UBA32
AGCTAATTAGATAACCTCTATATATGGTGCGCTATTCTCAGGTCAATTTAAATATTAGACTCGTTATACTCCGATATATAATTCCATATTTAGATATTAATCCAGCAATATCTATATTATCAGCACAATAGTATTAAATAACAGGATTAATATAGTATGTCTAGCAATATAATCCTGTTACACGATTGCTAAAACGTTTCATGAGGGAATCGCACGAAAGCAAATCAGAAGCATTTAATGCACAGTGACAACCGTGCACAGGTAGGTATAGGTACCCTTATCATCTTCATCTCGATGGTACTTGTGGCAGCAGTAGCATCAGCTCTTTTGATCAAGACCTCTGGTGTGCTACAGCAAAAGGCATCACAGACCGGCCAGGAAACGACACGTGAGGTTGCTTCCAACATGAGAATTGACCGTGTAGAAGGTGAACGTGCGACATATACTACGGTAACTGTCACGGATGGTGTGGTTTCTGATACCAATTTAACCTGTTCCAAAGGTGGAATGATTGAGTGGATGTCCTCTTCCGGAGCGTTCAATATTTCAGTTGATGGCGAGGATGCTACCTCTGTTGATGATGAATCCTACTATGAATATCGTTTCTCACGCTCAGGTACTCATAATTTTACTGTATCAGATACTTCAGGTAGTACTTCTGGTACGATTGTGGTGAGTGATTCAGTTGATTATGGTGAGATCACAAAATTACATATTTCCGTATCCCTTGGTCCGGGCAGTGAGGATGTTGACCTGTCACAGCTTATCATTTATCTTTCAGATGGTTCACATGTTGCCAATGTCAGGTATGATACGGCAGATACAAGTGATGTCATACATCTGCCAACAGATGAGTATTTTTCAGTAAGCCCAATAAGAACACGTGATCAGACTATATTCAAAGCCACGCAACCAGTTTTAAGAACAGGTGACATCATGGAAGTTGTGGTGGATATAAGGAGAGTTTTCCTGGAGGATGACGAGGAATATGAAGGTCTTGCTCCAAGGACGGAAGTTTCTTTCCAGGTGAGGCCCGAAGCGGGAGCTCTTGTAGTATTCGACTTTACAACACCAGGTGCTTATTTCGATGAAAAGTACATCCTGCTGAGATATTAAAGACGATATCAAAAGTGGGAAATAGTATATTTTTCATCAGCAAGGACTAGCTCAAAATTGAATTTACCTTCCACAGGTCCTTCAATTAAAATTCCCATATTCTTATTCGTATCCAGTTCGTCATTAAGTATCCATTTACCGGTATTATCCATTTTTCCTTTTCTGAAATTAATGATATTGCCATCAATATTGTATCTGTCTTTGGCACCATTTACATACTGGCAGATGATTGTATTGTTTTCCGCAATCCACTGGGTATCAGTGAGGTTCCCATTCATATCAGGGTCCGGGTCCATACCAAATGCCAGATAGTTGATATCTGATATGGAAAGTTCAATAGTACATGTAGATCCGTCCGGACTATTCTGTTCCTGGATATTCCTTGCATATCCATTCTGTATGGAAAGCAGTTCAAGGGCAGCATCGCTTATTTGCTTGCTGTCCTTTGCTCCGGAATACACCGGAGACAAACTATTCCACGAAGCAGCTACCATAACTATAATTGCGCCGGTTACTGTAAGATAGAATACCATTTTTAGAGGGATGGTATCAACACCACGTGTATCCCTGAGAAATGAAGTTACTTTAACCCCCACGTTTATCTCCCACTCTTCATTTTAATCCTTCAATCCAGCCATTCTAAGAACTTATCAAGCGCCCTTCTTCGGTGCGAGACTGTGTTCTTGAACTCGTCCCCAAGTTCTCCGAATGTCTTTCCGTTGTAATCGAATATAGGGTCATATCCGAAACCTCCGGTCCCCAGTTCTTCAAAAGCTATCTTTCCTTCAACGGTTCCCGTAAATGTTAGTGGTTCGCCTCCGGGTTCACAATATCCGATGACGGATTTGAAGACTGCTTTCCTGTCTGTCTCCTCCTCCATTATCTTGAGGATTCTCTGGTTACCAAGGTTCTTTTCAACAAAGGCAGAATAGGGGCCCGGGAATCCATTGAGAATATTGATGAATAAACCTGAATCGTCGACCATAACAGGCATTCCAAGTCTCTCAGCTGACAGCTTTGCACCGTATGCGGCAATAGGTTCCAGATCATCTTCCTGAAGTTCAGGATAGCCATCTGTGTTCTGTATTACTTCATATCCTCTGGCTGCCAGTATATCCTTAACTTCTCTGAATTTTCCCTTATTACCTGTGACAAATACAATTTTACGCATATCTTCCTCTTTTCTCTATTTCTTTTACTCTCTCAAGCACTTCATCAGCCTGCTGGAATTCCTGCCGGTATCCTCTGCAGAATGCCTCTATAAGTTTTTCATGGTCACGGTGTGTGCTCTCAAACGTCTGGAACAGGACGTGCACATCCACTCCGCGTGCTTCTGTACTGCTCTCAAAGAATGAAAGACCGAAGTCTATCATGTATATCCTGTCATTGAAAAGAATCAGATTGGACGTTGTGAGATCCCCGTGTATAATGCCTGCCATGTGCAGTTCAGCTACAAGGATCCCTATCTGTTCACTGAGATCCTCATCTATAACGAATTTCAATGCAGTTCCGTCCAGATACTGCATTTTTATCGTGGAATTATCAATGTCATAAATAATTGGTGTAGGCACTCCGGCTCTTCTGGCTTCGGATAACAATCTGGCCTCGGCCTTTGTCCTTTCCTTCCTTATCCTTTCATCAAGCTCTTTCAGGCGGTAGTTCTTCGGCACTCTTTCTTTAATGAGCATCCCATCTTCGACCTTCACGGTAGCTTCGGCGCCACTTGTCAGGTACATATTCATCTCCCGCCTTCAAAATCTTTAGGAAGCCATGTAACATCAACATCATCAGGCCTGAAATTAGGATTTACATGCGAATTCTCAATATCAAGTACATTCCCTGAATCATACATCAAAAGTCCAAGATATGCTATCATAGCACCGTTATCTCCCATGAACCTCTTTTCAGGCACGTGGAAATAAGCTCCCCTTTCTGTGCACATTATATTCAGCATTTCCCTAAGTCTTGCATTAGCACCTACGCCACCTGCAAGCAACACTTCATTCTTTCCGGTGTGTGCAAGAGCACGCTCAGTGACCTCAACAACCATTGCAAAGGCAGTTTCCTGGAAAGAGTAGCATACATCCTCCATGGAATTATTCTTAAGAGCCTCAGTTGCAGCCGTAGATAATCCTGAAAATGACAGGTCCATTCCCTTTACAACGTATGGGAGTGGGATATATTTTGAAGCACCTTTTGCAAACTGTTCTATCTGGGGTCCGCCCGGATGTCCAAGTCCGGCACTCCTCGCAAACTTATCAAAGGCATTCCCAAGTCCTATGTCCAGTGTTTCTCCAAATACCCTGTATCTGCCCATCCTGTAAGCCAGTACCTGTGAGTTGGCACCACTGACATACAGGGTAACAGGATCAGTTGCAGGTGTTTTCCAGCGGCCTACTTCAACATGGGCCAGACAGTGGTTCACGCCTACAAGTGGTACATCAAGAGTTATTGCAAGCATCCTGGCCGCAGTTGCCACGGTACGCAGGCATGCACCAAGCCCGGGTCCCTGGGAAAAAGAGATGGCATCTATCTGTGAAGCATCGACCCCTTTCTGGTTTGCTTCCTCAAGTACTCCTCTGATCACATAAGATGCATACTTTGCATGATGCTGGGCTGCTTCTCTGGGGTGTATTCCTCCGGTGGGGGGCCGGTACATATCAGATACTTCTGCAATTACATCTTTCTCATTAACGATGGCAGCACTGAGATTCCATGCGGTCCCCTCTATGCCAAGGACTGTTCCTTTCAATTTGATATCTCCAGCCCTTAAAGGTTAGCAGTTGAATATTAATTTTGCTGTTTCCTGATGAGTGCACCACTGATTGCCAGTATGGCCATTGTTATCATTCCGGATATGGCCGGAATCTTCCCGGCACCATCATTTTCATTTTGTCCCGGGTCTGTGTCGGTATCAGTATCTTTCATTGCGGAATCACTCATGTCCGTTACAGTGATTTCAATATCATCTGCATTCTTTGTTAACGGTTCTTGTGCAGTAATTGCAAAAGGCGAGAACCCCGGGGTGCTCGCTTCAAAGTAAAGATAGTTATCATCAGGGTCATTCTGTTTTGTATCAAGCATTTCCCAGGTATCCTCATTGTACCTGTTCAATGTTATGGTGGCTGGATCAATCTCGTTGTTCTCTATCCATTCTTTGCTTACCCTGAACCCTATAACAGGGTCTTTGACATTACTCTCAGTGGCGTAACCTGTCTTACCAACCCAGATGTTCATGTTCATGTATACTAATCCGGAAACCGGGTTGTCTGCAAATGTAGATGTATTTTTCAAAATCTCAATGGTAGTACTGATCTTTCCAGCATTCTTCAGCGAATTATAGCGGACATAATCTATATCGTTGTTCTCATTGTCAAAATCAAAGTCTACTATATCTCCCTTTCCGGCATACACCGAAAGTACATCCTTAAAAACAATGTTCTCATACTCTTCGCCTGTAGAACCTCCGCCTCCGCCACCACCCCCAGAGGAACTGGGGCTGAATGGAGTACTGGCCTGTGCGGATGTTGCCACGGTCATATTGGACCAGTTACCAACGTTGCCTACAAGGTCAATGGCTCTGAGACTGTAATTGTAGCTTGTGCTGGAAGAAAGTCCAGTGTCTACCATTAGCTGTTCTGAACTGTTCTCAAGGAATGCATCGTTTTTCCATATCTCTACATGGTCTGTATCATCTGATTCGTTCCATGTGAGGGTTATGGATGATGAAGTACTGGAATTTGTCAAACTGGTGATAACAGGTGCAGTGTTATCTTCAAGTGGAGCGTAAATACTCAGGTGGGTAATATTTGCAGTAACCGTATGTTCAGAGGCATTTACCGTACTTCTGAATGGAATCCATATTTCTTCATCAGAGTCATACCACGCAACCGTAAGTTTTCCGGTACTGTTATCATTCACAAGGTTCTGATCATATCCAAGTGTAAGGGATACATTTCTGCCGAATTGATATGAATAGTTTGCATCAGATTCATTTATCACCTTTATATCAATTGCAGGCCCTGTCAAATTAGAGCTATTTTCAGGTTCATTGCCTGCTACAAGGGATGCAGATATATTGCCCGGATTGGCAGATGTACCGCTGATATTGAAGTTCATTACTGGGTGAATGATACCGACTTCTATACCTGGAACTGCAAGTGTCACTTCATCACTTCCTTCCGTAGGGAAGGTCTTTCCAAGACTAAGGTAAATTGTTGTATTGGAACTGAAGTAATTATCCACTGAATTATTGAAGGTGGAAGTGATGTTGACGGTGTTTGTTCCATTAGAAAGTGGAATGCTGCTGAGATTGAACACACCGTTTGAAACAGGCCAGGATTCGGTGGTAATATTTCCATTCACATAGACTGAAACATTTGTGGCAACTCCCGCAGTTCCATTCATTGAAAAACTGTTCTCTGGCAGATAATAGATAGTTCCTGAATCAGGTGAATCAATTGTCGGCTGGCTTGTAAATACTGTAAAATTCACGGTTGTTGAATTTATATATCCTGTTATATCCTCAGCAAATACTGTGAGATTATGTCGTCCTTCTGTCAGGTTGAGGGTAGTATTAAATAAAAATCCTGTTTCTGTTGTGGAATTTGTTCCATTGTCAACGTTGTACCAGAAGTCACAGTATTTATTATTGCTGATGTTGATCTCGAATGTCTCTTCCTGTAGCACGGAATTCTCAGCAAGTCCATCTATCGTAATTACATTGTCTTCAACGCTGACATAAAATCTCCATCCGTAACTGATCTCTTCACTCAGGTTTGTCAGTGCAGTTACGGATACATTGTGGTATCCTTCAGAGTATGCTTCAGAGTATGGTTGTGCTGTCTGATTCCATACTTTGTATCCACCATTGATATTCATCCAGGAGAGGAGCACCTCGGTACCATCTGTCGTCATGTCTATGCTACTTACATTGATCATATGGGGGTGTGTAAGGTTAACTGAAACGGCAGTTGTGCTATCAGTAATGTATGAGTCATTTTGTGGATATTCATTGACATCGACTGCAAAATACACTACAAGAGAGAAATTCTGGGGACCCAGGGGTATATCTGTACCATTCACGATGAATGTATATGTTCCTGCAGAAAGATTGGTCAGTTCGACACCTTCTACGTTGTTCACCGTGTCGATCCTTCCATTACCATCGTATGTATCATCAGGTCCGACTACTTTGAGATCAAGGTTGTTCACAAGTTGTAATTCTGCAGCTGCATCTCCTGGATAATCCGTCCAGACAAGTGTTACTCTGAGGGGCTGATCAGAATTAAGGATATCATAGCTCACATTCCAGGAGTCACCTGTGTTCAAAGGTTTAGGATTATCAAAATATCTGATTGTTTCCGGGTATTGTGGATATATGGAATTCTCAATATCAACACGTCCCCATCCTTGTGAATAATCCGGCCTGCCTGCTATCTCTTTATATTCGCCTGTTCCATATTGTCCGGGTGTGAGATTCATTGCTCCGTTTATTATCGTCGCTTTAAGTAATGCAGCACTTGGACTGGTCAGGTTCTCTATTTCAGTGTAGTATTCCCTTACAAGAGCAGCAGACCCTGCAGTGATTGGAGTGGCCATGCTGGTTCCACCCATGTACAAATAGTTACTATTGTCACTAACAGTACCCCATCCAGTTCCACTTGCAAGACTTGATCTTGTGGAAATGATAAATGTACCTGGAGCTACAACATCTGGTTTTATTCTGCCATCATTAGTTGGTCCACGACTACTGAATGCAGCAATGCCTTTGTCGTTATCAGCCCTATAATCATCTTTTATAGTAGTATTCAAGGAAAAATATGTTCCGTATGTAGTCATTATGTTTGGCCTATAGTTCTCTGATGCACCAACAGTAAGGCAGTTCTTTGCAGTTGCAGGATGACCAATAGAATCTTCGTCTATAACTCCATCTCCATTTGCATCAACTCCTGAATTACCAGCTGAAAAAAGTATTAGCATATCAGGATGTTCCCACATGAATTGGTCGACCTGTTGAGAAAGTATTGTATATTCTCCATAAGAGTTCCCTCCCCAGCTATTTGTATGTATCCTTGCTCCCAGGTCGTACGCTTCTTGGAAGAGGTCATTCAGATCATCTGGAGGATATATAAGGGAACTACCACTATTGTCACCAAGTGCCTGGAATACCAGTTCAGCTTGTGGTGCCATTCCGCTGTATTGTCCTCCGGAAAGTGAACCGTTACCAAGCACTGAACCTGCTACATGGGTTCCGTGTCCTGAGTAATCAGCTGAGCTTCCATCATTATATGTTTGTATTATACTTTTGATTCTTCCTCTCAGGTCTGCATGCATGGAACTATCATTTACTCCGGTATCAAGTCCTGTATCGGCAATGGCTACTATCTGTCCGTTGCCATTCAGTCCGTAGTTCTCATGAACAGTATTCACATTGGTAATATTTGCAGCAATATCATTGTTTACAGTTGGCTGGACATATTCTTCAATCCAGTTGACTCCATTGATATATGCTATCTCTGTTAGCGTATCCCTGGCTATTTGTACTTTTAGTATGTTCCCTGAACCTGAAATTATGTCTCCGCCGAGTAATTCTATGTAATTGGATATACTATCGTAATCATCTGAAGAGAAAAGCAGTATATGGTATGTATTTTCAGTATCAACTCCAGTGCTTGCTATCCGAATACTGTTGGTGTATGTTAATTCCGGGTCGTACTTGTATGACGGTTTATACTCGCCAATCCACTTAACAAAATCCAGTGATTGCACCTGGACTTTTACATTATCACTCATCTTGAAAATGAATGCGTTGTTTGGGACATAGTTATAGATAGTGGCTCCTGAATTGATAATTTCCTGCTTCCAGCTAGCTCTTACAGGACCAGTGAATTGCACAATGTAGTAATTTTCTGTGTCTTCCATGAACATGGTTGAAAACCCTTGAGTTTCTGGTCCATTGTTCTGCTCTTCAGGTTCAGTGGCATTATCTGTATTTATATGTCCGGTTTTTAATAGGATAAGGTTGCCATCGTCTACATCTCCATTGCTTGCACTCACAGAGGTGATTGAAGCAATGGTTAAAATTATGAGTGTAAATAGTATCAGGATCTTGTTTTTAATGTGCATAAAGCACCATCCATGTTTTGTATTCAGAATGTTCTTATATTGCAATAAATATATTTATGTATTCTGGGCAATAAAAACATGGCTGTATGTAAGATTCAATTCAAGTGCAAAATCCAGTAAAAAGATTACTGCTTCCTTATAAGGAAGCAGACAAAAGATATTATTAAGCCACTGATCAAAATAGAGGGGGCGTTAACTGTGTTTTCCGCTTGAGTCTCATTTACTATTGAAGTATTGAGTTCAGGTGTAGTATCGCCTTTAGTTGAATACTGGGCATCAGTTGTACTCTCAAATGTAGTCTCATTTGCTTTACCAGTAATGGCAAACGGCGAGAAGCCTGGTGTGCTTGCCTCAAAGTGCAGATATGTTCCATCTTCACTTATCTTTTGAGTATCAAGATAATTCCACTGCCCATCAGAGTATCTGCATAATCTGATAGTGTTCACATCTATCTCATTCTCTTCTATCCAGTCTTTCTGAATCCTGAATCCAACTATAGAATCTTCTATATTTTCAGAACTTGAGAAGCCAGATTTTCCAACCCACAAATTGACATTACAGTAGACTGTATCAGGTGCATCCATATCCACTAGTGCAGACCTGTCATGCAGCATTTCAATGGTTGAAGATATCTTGCCCCAGTTCCTGAAAGCCTTGAACCTTATATATTCGATGGCATTCTGCTCATTATCGAATTCGTATGAAGTTGTACTTCCTTTTGAAACGAATTCTGAGAGGACGTCCTTGAAAGCGATGTTTTCATATGTCTCGCCGGTGGTGCCACCTCCACCTCCTCCCCCGCCGCCTCCGCTGCTGGTTGTGGATGTTGAGGCTGCAGCGATGTTTGAATTTGATTCTATTTTAACAGTTACGACGTATTTCTGTGTAGTTGTATCTATGGCAGTTACGGTATAATTTATAGGGTTAGTGAAGTTCTGTGCAATTCCAGTGTTTGGGGATACAGCGTCTCCAGTATGCACAATAGTTGGTATGAGTGCTGTAACATTTGTTCCATAAGGCACTGTTATATTGACAGTCTTTGCAGTTTCATTGATTATGCCATCCACTGCAGGATCTGTAAATTTGAAACTTGTAATCTCTTTAGCTGTGTTTGGAGCAACATTTACTGTCACCTCATATTCTTGAGTGGTTGAATCAGCAGCAGTTACGGTATATGTAACAGGGTTGGTAAAGTCCTTAGCTATTCCTGTATCTGGTTCTATTTTTTCTCCAGTATGACCTATAGTTGGTACAAGAGCTGTTCTATCAGTTCCATAAGGTACTGTTATTGTGACTGTTTTTGTAGTAAGGTTAATAATTCCAGTAACTGCAGAATCTGTGAACTCAAAACTTGTAATCTCTTTAGCTGTATTTGGAGCAACATTCACCGTAACTGTATATTGCTGAGTTGATGCATCTTCTGCTGTTACAGTGTATGTAACAGAGTTAGTAAAATCCTTAGCTACTCCACTATCAGGTGACACACTTGCTCCTGTATAGTCTATTGTTGGTGTCAATGCTGTTACATCAGTACCGTATGGGACTGTTAGACCTACGGTCTTCGCATTTTCATCTATTATACCAACCACCGAAAGTGCTTCAACTTCAAAGCTTGTAATCTCTTTAGCAGGGTTTAGTGCTACTGTTACTGTCACCACATACTCCTGAGTGGTTGAATCTGCAGCCGTTACAGTGTAAGTGACAGGGTTAGTAAAATCCTTAGCTGTTCCACTATCCGGTGAAACACTTGCTCCTGTGTGAGCTATTGTTGGTGTCAGTGATGTTACATCAGTACCATACGGAACTGTTAGAGCTACTGTCTTTGCCTCTTCATCTACTGTCCCAACCAATGCAAGTGCTTCCACTTCAAAGCTTGTGATTGATTTAGCAGGGTTTTTTGCTACTGTTACTGTTACCACATATTCCTGAGTGGTTGAATCCGCAGCGGTTACAGTGTAAGTGACAGGGTTAGTAAAATCCTTAGCTGTTCCACTATCCGGTGAAACACTTATTCCTGTATGAACTATTGTTGGTGTCAGTGATGTTACATCAGTACCATACGGAACTGTTAGAGCTACTGTCTTTGCATTTTCATCTACTGTACCAACCACTGCAAGTGCATCAAAGTCAAAACATGTGATTGATTTAGCAGGGTTTTTTGCTACTGTTACTGTTACCACATATTCCTGAGTGGTTGAATCTGCAGCGGTTACAGTGTAAGTGACCGAGTTAGTAAAGTCCTGCTCTACTCCACTATCAGGTGACACACTTGTTCCTGTATGATCTATTGTTGGTGTCAATGCTGTTACATCAGTACCATATGGTACTGTTAGATCAATGGTATTGGTATCTTCATTTATTATTCCATCAACAGCAGGATCTGTGAATTTGAAGCTTGGAATCTCAGGTTTCACACTGAATTCCCATCCGTATGAGAATTGCTGTCCAGTATCCGTCAAAGCTGTAATTGTGACGTTATGTTCCCCGTTCTGGTATGGGTTGGAAGTATTGTGCTGTATTCTGTATCCATCAGTTATGCTCACAGCAGTGTAATCAACAAGGTTACCATCGATTTCCATCTTTATGGAACTCTGATTCACTCCACCGGGGTGTACAACATCGGTTGACACTTCAGTTGTACTGCTATCTGCATAGGAACCATTTGCAGGAAACTCATTGTTGTCACAGGTGAATGAGAATACAAGTGCAAAGGGTTGTGGTCCTTCTTGAATTTCATGCCCCTCGACTGTTATTGTATAGTCCCCTTCTGTTGCCGTATTGAGTTCGATTCCTTCAACATTGTTTATATGGTCATGGCCATTGTTTCCATAATATGTGCCTGATGAATCTGTAATTGTAAGGTCAAGGTCATTGACAAGTGTTTTTCCTGTCAATTCAGATGCCGGATAATCCGTCCACACAAGAGTTGCTCTTAGAGGCTGTCCACTTTCCACATATTCATATGTTTGGTCCCATGATCCTGAATCTGAAAGGGGGATATAATCGAAATATGCTATGACTTCAGGATATGGTACAAGTATAGAGTTTTCAACATCAACACGTCCCCACCCCTGTGAATAATCCGGCCTGCCTGATATTTCCTGTGTAATATCATATGCACCATTAATCAGGGTAGCTTTTAATAATGCAGCACTTGGACTATCTAATTTTTCTATTTCAGTATAGTACTCTCTAACAAGGGCTGCAGAACCTGCAACAAGTGGAGTGGCCATGCTGGTTCCACTTAAATAAGCATAGTTCGTGTTAGTGAGTATATTTATGTATTCATAGGTTGCTAAACTGGATCTTGTAGAAGCAATGCATGTTCCTGGTGCAACCAAATCCGGCTTAATTCGGATGTCATCAGTAGGTCCACGGCTACTAAATGAGGCTATTTCATTGATGTTGTCTGTATAGGAATCATAAGAGTATCCTCCTATAATATCTGTCACACCAGTTCTCTCATTCTCTGAAGCTCCAACTGCTATGCAGTTCTTTGCTGTTGCAGGACTTGTTATTGTTTTCTCACCTGGTCCTTCATTGCCAGCAGCAAAGATGATTAACATGTCAGGATGTTCCCACATGAACTGGTCTACCTGCTGTGAATATGAGTTGTATTCACCCATATTGCCTATGTATCCCCAA
This sequence comes from Methanolobus sp. UBA32, assembly GCA_002507205.1. GTDB lineage: Archaea > Halobacteriota > Methanosarcinia > Methanosarcinales > Methanosarcinaceae > Methanolobus. The sequence continues at coordinate 11,890 of DAZF01000006.1, forward strand.
CTATCGCTATGTATTCTTGCACTTTCATCATAAGCATCTTGAAATAGTTGGTTCAGGTTAGCAGGGATTGCAGACATGGTATCAGTAGAGTCCATATCTTTCTGTACTGCTTGAAATACAAGGCTGGCTTCAGGAGCCATTCCTTTGTACTGACCTGATGCCATAGTACCATTGCCAAGAATTGATCCGACTACATGTGTCCCGTGGCCAGCATTGTCCTCAGCACCATCATCTGAATAATCTATAATCTCTAAGATCCGTCCTCTGATATCAGCATGCATTGAATCATCATTAACACCAGTGTCAAGTCCTGTATCACACACAGCTACGATTTGTTCGCTTCCGTTAAGTCCAAGATCATTATTTACAGTGTTGACGTTCATAATGCCCGCAGCCACATCATTGAACAGGACCGGCTCCGAGTAGTTCTCTACCCAGCAAATTCCATTTATTGCTGCAAGCTGATCTATCCTGCTTTCGGATATTTCAATCCGCAGGATTGTTTGTGATCTACTGATAATGTTTCCACCAATAGCTTCAATCTCTTTTGTGATTCTTGTATTGTCTTCCGGGTCAAAGAGGACAACTATGAGGTTAGCATTCGTGTCTATTGAAGCAAGAGATGCCTGATTTTCATATTCGTTCAGTCCAGAGGAAAGTTTGTATTCTGGTTTCAATTCACCTGTCCAGCGCACAAAATCAAGTGATTCTACAAGACTCTTCTCTGTTCCATTCATTCTTAGCACAAAAGCATTGTTTGGGATATAATCAAAGAATTCAGCCCCTGCATCCTGCACTTCATCTTTCCATTGTTGGGTTACATGTCCGTCAAATTGCACAATATAATATGTTTCGGAACTATGTACGAATTCGGATGTTGAAGATATTCCTATCTGATCCTGACCGGATGCATTTTGTTCGGGTGGATTATCTGTATCTATGTTGCCTGATTTCAGAAAGATTATATTCTCATCACTGGCCGCAGCGACCGAAGTGGAAAGCAGAATCAAAAAGATACATATGAATGTTAGTGCAGTTCTATTCATGGGCATGAATCCTTTTTTGTGCGTGCATGTAAAATAAGATTTATTTAAGTAGTAAATATATTCAAACAAACTTCTATATAAAATACAGTGAGTATATTATAAAAAGTATATTTAATGGATAGATACTAGTGTGTTAACACCATTCCACTTTAAGAAAAAAGAAAAGGTGCTTTTTTTGAAAAGCACCAAAAACACTTTAGAACTTCCTTCTTTTCCAGAATCCTACATATATGGCTCCTACTGCACCAAGAACAAACACTGAAGCAATTATATCTGAACTGGAAACAGATGGACTATTTGCATTATCATTGTTCGTGACACTTTCCTTTGTCATTTCGTAGCCTTCAACATAGTTGTCAGGGGTTGATTGTTGTGAGTCCTGGACAGGTGTAGTTGAATCCAGACCAGCTCCTCCGGAATCTGTCATTATGGTCTGGTTGGATGAACCTGATGCAGCCATTGCTCTTTGGACAGAGTTAAGAGAGTCATCTTGTGTTTTTAGTGAACTGGTGTCAGTCTGCGGTGTCTGCGAGTTATCCCTAAGAGTAGCCTCATACATCAGTTTCTTGTATGCATCCTGCATTTCCTGGCTGACTCCAGCTGCTGCCATATTGCCAGTTATAAAATCATCCAGCTTTACATTTCCACAAGTATGGTGACAGCAGGTAACACCATTCTCAACCACAGATTTTACATATTCATTCACCAGATTATTCAAGACATCATCAGAAGGATTCCAACCCTCTTTCCTTATCGTTTCCATCATTCTGGCAGTTATGGACTGATACTGGTATGCATTCTCTTTCAGGAAGTCATTCACTCCAACATTCTGTGAGTCCATGATATATGTTTCATAGATCTTGTCCCAGTCCGAATCAGTTACAAGGTCCGGGGTAGTTGCTTCCCATCCCCACATATATTCAACTGTTTTCATCATCTCCCTGGCACCGGCGTAATCAAACTCCATCATTCCCGTAATCCAGTTAGGGTTAAGATATCTTGCCGACAACTCTTTACTGAAAGCTTCTCCAAGAGTGACTATTTCTGGATTATCAACACTTGTAAGGTCTGCAATATACAATGAAGCATCACCGCCAAGTGACCTTATAGCCAATCCGAGTCCACCAAGATACTGATAGTAATCATCAATGTCTATAAGACCATAAAGATTGGTCGTATCACTGTGTATCGCTGCGTCCACATTGACAAGGTTTAGCTTGAACACATCCACATAATTGTCTCCCCATACATCTGCTCCATAGACATATGACATTCTGGAGATGAACAGATCAGCAACCTCGGATGAATTCTCCCACGTGTCACTAGCCTCTACTGCCTCAGGCACACCAGTGCCATAGGTACCTTCAGCTTCGGTGAATATCCTTGACCTTGAGATGTAGTGTGCAATAGTTTCATTGTATCCTAGCTCAAGCATAGCATCTTCAATTGCAAGTGAATTCATTCTCACATAGTTTGTTTCATTGGTCTCATTAAGATCAGCAACTGTACGAACCGCATTGTCCAGTAGTTCGAGCTGGAATGGGAATGTATCACGGTAGAGTCCAGAAGGTTCAAGCAGCACATCTATCCTTGGGTGTCCGAGATCTTCAACGGAGATTACTTCAAAATTTCCATTGAGTCTGCCTGAAGTTCTCAGTGGTTTGACACCAAGAAGTTCGTATATCTGAGCTTCCATGAGGCCTTCATGGCGCATGGTTTCAACAGACCAAAGAATGAATGCCACTTTATCCGGATATTCTCCATTCTCTGCATAATATGAGTCAAGCCAGGTTTTAATGATTTCACGGCCCTGTGCTTCTGTTTCCACATCCGGTATCATCCTCTGGTCAAAACTGTAGAAGTTATTTCCAGTAGGTAATGCACCAGGATTAAGGATTGGATCGTTTCCTGTTGCTGGCTCAATGTATTCAGCATTTAGAGCACGCAGGGTCTGGTTAATCTCGCGGGTAGTCTGTTCCAGATTATCGGCATATTCCAGTGCAAGTTGCAGATCTGCTGTGATAGTATCATCGGTCTTGCCAAGAATCAGCATCTGGGCCTCTGAAACATTTATGCCATCAATCAATGTTTCATTCAATAGCAGTGTTGCATCAGCACTTGCCTCTTCTTCCCAGTCTTCCTGACTTCCACTGGTTTTTAGAAGCACATCATAGATATGATCAGTGAAGTCATCACCCATCATGGACTTGACCATTGAAACAAGTTTGAAGTCTTCAGGAGCCACACCGAATATATGCAAACCATATGGAATCAGCTCATCTTGTATTTCATGCAGATAATCATGCAGAACACTATCAAGGAAGATTTCAAACTCATCATCTGTCATGGCAGACAATTCTTCAGTTGAAACCCCAAGATCCTCGCCAAGAGTGAGATTATCATAGAGTTGTATGGTGCTGTCTCTATAACGTGTCATCATATCGGTATTACCATCATCCTTTGCATCCCCATAGTTATGGATCTTGTCGTGGAGTGTAGCAAGGTCACCGTATAGTCCAGCCTCAACTATTACAGGTGTCAGGTGATCGATAATTACAGCATTACCACGGCGCTTTGCCTGTGTACCTTCTCCTACGTTATCCATTATATATGGGTAAACAACTGGTGTTTCAGCAACCATGATGGATGGATAATCATATCTCCAGAGTCCTACTTCGTTACCAGGCAACCATTCCTGAGTACCGTGTGTACCAAAGTGAATCATTGCATCTGCATCATATCCATTGTTGATCCAGAAGTATGTTGCAAGGTACTGGTGTGTTGGTGGTATGGATTCATTGTGGTAGATTAGTGACTCATCAGAAAGTCCTGCCCTTGTTGGCTGTGGAATGAAATTGATGTTACCAAGCTGTACGGTTGGTATGACGAAGTACTGTCCACTCTCGTTCTCATAGGTCATGATATCTCCGGGAGCTTCTCCCCATGTATCCTCGACCTCCTCACGTACACTTTCAGGGAGAGCGCCGTACCATTCAAGGTAGTCATCAAGAGGAAGCATTGTTACGTAGCCGCTTTCAATAACTTTCTCAAGTTCTCCTGGAGCCCATGAACCAACGTTCCTACTGGTTATGAACAGGTCAATGAACTCACTTCCATTTGGAATTGTATCATTTCCTACGTTATATCCTGCTGACCCCATTTCTTCCAGAAGCAGTGTGAAACTTGAGCCAATGTCCAGATAGCTGGCACCAATGTTGTTCTTACCACCTTCGTGGTTGTAATAAATAATGCTTATCTTCTTGTCAGAATTATCCACCTGTCCAAGTTCTGCCCATGCAATAGCCCTGTTACAGATCCACTCAACCTGGTAATCAATAGGTTCATAATAATATGCGCCTTCCTCGTTTGTGGTCCTTCCAGCTATCCATATGTAATCGGTGAGACCGTCAATTTCAGGCTGGGTGACCTGGGATGGAATCGAAGTGGAGCTAAGTCCTTTTGTATTTTCAAGGTATTCATCAGGAGATTGATAATAATCTGTGACTGCTTTCAAGACCGGGACATTATATGTGTTCTGCAGATATTCTACTCCGGTCTCATGGGCATAATAGTTAAGATAGAAACCTTTCATTGAAATGATAGCATCAACAAGCACCTCTCCATCTTTGGTGAAGTAATCAAGGTTTCCGGCACAAACATCGTCTGTTGTATGGATAACATTGCATCCTTTTGACTCGAGTTCCCGTATAAGTTCATCCTCAGTCGTAAAAGAGATATTCGTCTGCCCGAAATCGTTGCTTATGATACCTATAGTAAGGGCTGAAGCGTTATACCCATGATCTGCATACCATTCAAGATATTCCGTACTGTTTGTGAATATCCTTGGGAAAGCATCCGGATGATATATACCATTCTTTGGAACATCGGGTGCCTGTGCAGGAGAGTATTCTATATACACATTCTCAAACATCACACCAACACAACGTATCCAGTTCTCCATATTTGTGTATCCACTGTTAACTCGATAGGTTTGTAATGCATCATATGGTGATGTTTCCATGTTGAATGTTACCACTCCGTAAATATCACTCAGTGAACCGAACATTCCAATCTCAGCGCCATTGGTTTTTGCCTCAATTAATCTGTCCTTCATTAGAGGCATTTGCTCTGATCCTATCATGTAGAGGATTATCACATCATCATCAGATACATCAATATCATCAATAATGGCCTCTGTACCGGTCATTACTCTTACGTTGAACCTGTCTGTTATTACCGCTCTCGTTTCAAGTACCTCTTTCATGAATGATATTTCTACGTCAGAGTTTATGATGTATGTCACATTCATCTTTTCCTGAACAATCTCAGGAGTGTAGGTCTTGGTAGTCCATAAACCTGCAAATTCCTGTGCCATTACCCTGAGCATGTTCTCCATGTTCGTTTCTCCACCCTGTATCCAGAATCTTTCAATAGCAGTATAATCATCTGAATACAGGTCAACATTTGTCAGAGTGATGTTCTCAGAAAGGTTGTAACCAATCACATATGCACCAGCAGCTCTTGCGCTATTAATGCTGCTTCTCCATGTGGTGTTTACGAGTTCCTCCGGCTGTGATTCAATGAAAATAACACCATACTGTGAGAAGTTAAAGTCATCTGGAACTTCATCCGTGGAAAGTACAGTTGTGTTGAGTNNGATATCTTCTGTTGAGGCGGCGGTAATGAGTGCATCTTTATTGAAGTCCGTGCCAAGGATAAACAGGAATTCCTCATAGTTTCTTTTTGATGTACCCCAACTGTCTGTCATCTCGGGATGATTGCCATATTCCGTTGCAAGATATATCAATAGGTTCTCAGCATTTTCAAGTCCTTTGCCTGAAGTTCCCATGTTGTTGAAATAAGTGGATATCGTGTCATTTGTAGTACCATAGATCCTACAATCAAAATATTCAGGAACATTTGTGAGATTTGTTTTTATGCTCACCAATGAAGTGCCAGAGTCATGTGCCGACTTTAGTGAGTCATTGATAGCCTTATATGCATCACCGGAAACCATGCTACAGAATACAACATCCTGAGTTTCAAAAAAACCGTTTTCTGCAGCTTCCAACACATCATCATTTACTGCTGGTGTTTTAGAAGAATCATAGTAACAAATATAGGTATACTCTATGGAATCACTATATGGGTTTGTCTGGCTTGCAGTTTCAAGTTCCGCACTCGGCTTATATGCAACGTAAGTTATGTTTATCTTCCCTTCGTCTGCTGCAGCAACACCTGTTAGCATTACCATCAGCAATATGCTTAATACTAATATTGATTTTATTTTAATTTGCATGTTATCCCCCGATAACTTGTGAGGACACTCCCTGTTTTGCTTGGCGGCTTAAAGGAGTGTCCAATTATGTTCTTATCCTATTCTCTTTTTATTTCTGTATTTTTTAAATCACAAACAATGAAGTGCTATATTTATTGTAAATATAAATTGATTTAAAACAACAAAACTTGTCTCAAAAAATAAAAAATTAAGTAGAGGTAGTATTCGCCCTTTCTTCCTCCGGTACATAAACGACCCTTCCGTCAGCCAATTTGTAAGCAGTACCAAGAGCTTCTCCGGTTCCACCGCCTATCTGGTCTGTCATGTTCAGGACTTCTATGGGTTTGCCCTGGTCCTTGATGATAATCTTCATATCTTTTTGTCCTGGATTCTTAACTATCGTTATATCTTCCGTGGGACTGAGCAGCTCAGGTAACTGGTATGACATGACCAACGCTACCAGGAGTGCCACTGAGAAGACCATTGCAATGTCAAAAAGGTTGGCAACCCCGGTCAGGGGGTTTTGTTCGTCCTCGTTATTAATGAGTCCTGTTCGTCTGTATCTTCGTCCCCTCACTCCCCAACCTCCAGGGTGTCAAGGATATAGTCGATATCAGCCATATCCTGCCAGTACCATCTTTTTCTTACCTGTGTAAGCACATAGCCGATACTTCCTGCAAATAGTCCGATGACAGTTGTAGCAAAAGCTATCATGAGGTTGTTTGCAAGTTGTACGATGTCTCCCTGTGAAAGTCCAATGAGTGCGGGTCCGAGTGGAATAAGGGTTCCCATCAGGCCCAGCATTGGGGCGATGGTTGCAACGATCCTTGTCTGTTCAAGTCTCTTTGCCATCCTTATCTCATATTCCTGCGATAGCCATTCAATTGCAGGTATCATGTTCTTTTCAAGATGTTCTGCTGCAGCAGTTGCAAAACTTGTAACCATGAAGTTTTGTTTAACATTACGCAGTGAGCTGGCAGCTTTTCCAAATTCCTGGGATTTTACATGTTCTCTTACTTTGTTACAACAGAGCTCAAGGTTTCTGATATCCCTATTTCTTTTTGCGTATTCTGACAGGAATTCTCCTATAAGCATCAGGGAGAAGACCACCAGTAATATCAGAATGATAACTACCGGGTACAGCAATGAAGCTGAAAATGTGTATAATATACCAAACAACGAAGAAGTAGCATCCATTTTTATTGACCTCTTATGTTATTGAGGGCATAGCCTCCAATTATGAAAACGGTGAATATCAACAGTGGAATTATTTCGAACTCTCCCCCGCTACTTAATGCCATGTTGAGTTTCTTTGCTTTGATGTAAGCAGGAACTATCATTGCTCCAAGCAGGTAGAAAATTCCCAGGAACATCATTGCTGTTCCAAGATCCTCAGGTGTTCTTTTCATTTTTCTGAAGACCCATGTTGATGATATTACTGAAATAAAGAAAACAAAGCCTACAAGTACTCCCACCTTCCAGCCGCTGACCTCAAGGGTTGATGCCAGTATCATGCATGAAACAAAAAGAGCTGTTAGGCAAACAGGGCAGGGTACGGAGATAACAAGAAATGTCTTCTTTGAAACATCATGACCGCAGACCCATTTTTTCTGCGTATATATTCCTGCTACAATGAGGACAAGTGCTATGAAAAGATGCAGTGTCATTCCAAGATTTGAAATAGCTTCAATATAGGACTGGTCCACCATTTCCACCAGACTACCAAGTATTATGGAAATGACGAAATAACCGCTTGCAAGTATAAGGATATCTCTTTTTTTGACAGTGGAAAAACCACACCCTACTCCAGTCTTCAAACCAAATATGAAGATGCCTATCAAGATACCTGTCACGGCTGCATAAACGTAACTCATTTGATCCTCCATTTTTATAATTTGCTATGTATTATATTGGTGCTAATTAGCATGTAGTATAGCAAACCATATGTTCTTGTATTGTTCATGCAAATTATCCGTTGAACACATCATTGTTTGCTTATTTACTAATAAATGCAAACAATCTACCTATTATTAAATCTTTCGGAATGTCTTTGTGCAAAATACGTATCAGGGGCTATAAATATTTTTAATGTCTGATTTTAAAAGTATAATATAAATAGTATATTTTATGAATTAGTATTATGTCATATATTGAAGGATGACTGGGATTTTAAATGACAAAATATTCGATTGAATATGGATGTCACTCATCATCAAAAAGAGTAAGAACAAAAGTCTAAAAAGATGGGTTGAAAATAAGAAAAAGACAACCCAAAAGGGTTGCACTAAAAATAATTATTTCTTGAATTCGGTGTATCCGCACTTGCCACAAGTCCGCCTGTGTTTGTGCTCTGCAAGGAATACTCCTTCTCCACAGCGTGGGCATGACTGGCGAGTGCGCTCAATGGAGTCACCACTGATCTTGTAGTAATCTTTTACTGCCATTTTTATTCCTCTGCAGGCTCTTCTTCAGCAACTTCCGGCTCAGGAAGCTTGTTCCTCTCAAGGACATATGCTTCTTCTACCTGCTTCATGCGGGCTTCGTCTTCATAGATCTTAACGTATCCTTTGAGTTCCTGCCTACCGAACTCGTTATCCATCTTTTGTACGATGACAAGTTCCAGTGGTACTGTAAGCATAGCTGCAAGTTTGCCTTTCACATCATTCCTTGATGGTGTTGCTCCGTCAAATGTGACTTTGAGATCTAACTCACGCCTGTTGAGAAGCGCGTTATTTTTATCCTTAATGATTTTGATATCCATCCAGTTTCCTCCGAATAGTTTCTATTTGTTCAGTGTTATGTTCCTGTTCATTGAGTATCTCAGTTAACAGGTCCTTCATTTGTTCCTTTTTAGGTAATGTTATCTTAACAAGTACAACACCTTCGTCCGGCTGTCCGTAAAGAACAGCTGAGCCTTCAGGTGCCATAAGAATCGCAGGCACAGCAGCCAGGTCCTCCTCGCCGCGCACAAATATCCTGACATGTTCATCTGCATTCAACGCATTTCCTACAGCATCTATCAGATCTTCGGTTATGACCCCGGCTGGATTGTCAACGGATATTTCGGTGAACCCTTTATGCTTGGTACCCACTACGACCCGGTCTGATGCCGGTCCGCGTTTGGTGCGGTCATCCACTATAAGGATGTCCGGTATTATTCCAAGATTGAGCAAGTGGAATGTAGTAACATCGCCTACGGATATAAGTTTTGTGGGACTGCCCAGGTCCTTGGAAAGTTTTTTAATGGTGTCATCGCCTTTACCCTTGTAAAGACACCCGAAAATCTCTCTAAAACGTGGTCGAAGTGTGTCGGGTAAAGTTAAATGAAAGCCCAATCAGCGCACCTTCAATGCATATTTATCTGCAACTTTCACATCCATTTTCTTTGCTATCTCTGAACGTTCCGGATCGATGATAATTACCATGCCGCTCCAGTCTGAACTGAGATTGCTTGAACCGCAAATGGGGCATGTCTGGCCCATAATTATCCGGTGGCACTCCCGGCAAACCTGTTCACTCATCTAATACTCTCCGATTATTCTTCTTTTTCCGCGGATGGTCTTCTAGCCTCTTCAAGCCATTCCATCTTACCAAGGGAATGCTGGCGCATGGTCAGTCCTATTTTACTTTCCCTTGGGTCTCTTTCATTGATGCTTACTGCAACTATGCGTGCCCTGATCTTATCGCCTTCAGCAAGTGACCTGCCGGCAGCTTTGCTGACAAGTCTTCCATTCTTACCGTCGTATGACATAAAGTCATCAGTGACCTGGCTCACATGCAGGAGTCCGTCCATAGCTCCGATAGTCACGAATGCTCCGAAATCAACAGTCTCAACAACTTCTCCTTCGATTACTTCCTGGATAGTTGGTACGAATACTATTGCCTCAAAGGCTGCATCGTAATATACAGCACCATCGCCTACAAGGATATGTCCTTCTCCTATGTTGTCAATCTGTGTAATAGCAACGATAGCTCCAATTTCCTTGTCTATCCTGCCTTCGAGTTTATGTTTCAAGGCATTCCTGACATTTTCGTTAACGTCCTTGCCTAAAAGCTCGGGTGCAACGCGAATTGTATCGGCAAGTTTCATCTTTTTGTACATAGTGACTAACTCCAATAATCCTGTATAATTAGCCTTTAACAACTTATATGATTTTAAACTGATCTATGATCGATATTTTATGATATTATCTCAAGCCTGTTCTTCTGTCTCAGGCATATGACAGGGACATCCATTTTATCCAGTCTTTTCCGAAGCCCGATGTCATTTGTGAGTACAGATGCTGCAAGATCGGTTGCAAGATCCAGAATGACATCATCAGCATGTCCATCCGCCTGGATTATCTCACACCTGTCTGCCATTGCCCGTGCAACCTTTGCAGCTATCCTGTCTCCACCTTTGAGATTCTTAATCAGGATGTCCAGTTCGTTGATAACGGCTGTAGGGACGAGATGTATGTCATATCCCAGTCTTCTCAGCTCCTCAAAAATATCAACATTGAACTGAACAGGTATCATTAATGCATTTGTATCAATAATTACCTTCAATCCGTAATAACTCCTACACCGATAAGTCTCCAGCGTGAGCCTACACGTCTGCTGATAGCTACAGTGGAGCCGATCTCTGCGCATACAGGTCTCTTCAACTTAACCTCAGCAATGTCCTTACGGGCACTGGTCACTACACCTACTGTGGTAGCGGTACCGACATTCAGCATAAGTGGTTCACTGGTTTTTATAGGCCCTATCTCTTCTTCATCAGATACTCCTACTACTCTTTCAAGCAGGTGAAGCTCAAGTTTGAAATCATCGTGGATCGGTGGCAAAGTTTCCGGAAGACCAGCAACCTGTCCTGTCAGTGAATCGCTTTTTGTAAGTGTTGGATCAAGGGTCGTACCGACTGCAAGAAGTCCTCCGGGGGTTGCTTCTTCCACGCCTTCCTTACCAGCAATTACCATTGATACCTTTGTTTTGATAGGCACCCATCTGGTAGCTCCGTCACTTTCCACTTTCCTGCCCGGTCTGATCTCAAGTTCATCACCAGGGTGCAGGACACCTTCTGTGAGTGTTCCGCCAATTACTCCGCCAGTTATGTTCTTGATTGGAGTCCCTGGTTTGTTGATATCAAAGGACCTTGCAATAAGCATGTGTGGTGGTTTATCGCTCTTATGCACAGGGGTTGGGATCATCTCCTCCATTGCCATGATAAGTGCATCGATGTTTATATTCTGCTGTGCTGATATTGGCACGATCGGAACACCTTCAGCAACAGTGCCTTTAACGAATTCCTTTATCTGGTGATAGTGTTCGATGACCTTTTCTTTGGATACAAGATCGATTTTATTCTGCACAATGACAATGTTCTTGATACCTATGATGTTCAATGCCATCAGGTGTTCTTTTGTCTGAGGCTGCGGACATGTCTCGTTTGCTGCAATAACAAGCATTGCACCATCCATAATAGCTGCACCTGATAACATAGTGGCCATCAATGTCTCGTGACCTGGCGCATCTACAAATGAGACTGTTCTTAGTTCTTCAGATGGCTCATCGCATCCCTCACAAGTGTCCTTTACAGTATAACACTGAGGTTCGGGGCATTTCGGACATTTCATGAATGGGGAATCTGCGTACCCCAACCTTATCGAAATTCCTCTTTTTACTTCTTCACTATGCGTATCCGTCCACACGCCGGATAAAGCTCTTACAAGTGTGGTTTTTCCATGGTCGACATGGCCTACCATGCCGATATTAACACAGGGCTGACTCAAGTTGTAGTTTCCTCCAGTAGAGTAAAGATAAATCTGATATAAGGCAGGCATTTCTCCGAAATCTGTACCTTCGGGATGTTAACGCTTCCTTCGGGTTTACAGACCTCAATTCTAAACCTGATCTGTGCTTAATTTTCAATATATGATCCTTTATTGTAATTGTAACTCAAAGCGGGATTTCTGTTTAAGCGGGCTTGAAATGGGCCCTAACCCCTTCCCCGGGCAGTTCGTATTCTCAAACTGAAGAGCCAGACAAGATCTGTTACTAAATTTTTAGTTACGGCTTGAATCTGGCAGATTAAGGGGATCCTTTTAAAGGTTACGGTTCCTGCACAATTCATAGTACTAATGCCGGAAAGCCTTAATAAATTTATGTGACGATCATATCAAGTTTCTCGAGTTCCAGGGCGCGTCTTATCTCAAAAGCAAGCCTTCTGCCCGTACTCATCGGTCTTCTCCAGAGTGAATTGCCGTAAGAATGCCCGACCGACATATGCACGTTTGTCCCGCCGCCTACTCTCGGGGCAACATCATAAATATAGAAGTTCAGGTCCTTGTCCACGCAGGTCTGGAGGCAGAAAGGCCCTATGATCCCGGGTGCGTAATGCTCCTGAGTTGCCTTCACGTATTTTTCTCCCATTTCGAACACTTTTTCAAGGAGAGATTCGCGCAGGGTTGCCGAGTTATGCCCGCAGACAGTATATTCCGGGGTGAGCTGGTGCGGGGCAAGAGCC
>DAZF01000034.1 GCA_002507205.1 Methanolobus sp. UBA32
GGACCTCCCGGAACAGGAAAGACATCACTTGCAAAAGCAATGTCAGAACACCTTTCCACCCCCTTTGTAGAGGTAAGGCTCTCGATGATAACTGACCAGTATCTGGGAGAGACTGCAAAGAACATAGACAGGGTATTCGCACTTGCCAAGAAATTAAGTCCATGCATACTTTTCATTGATGAATTTGATTTTGTTGCAAAGACACGTTCATCCGATGAGCATGCAGCCCTTAAGAGAGCAGTGAACACCTTGCTCAAGGCCATTGATAATATCAGNNCTTACAACAGACGGCGTGCTTCTCCTGGCAGCGACAAACCACCCCAAGATGCTTGATTCTGCTGCATGGCGACGCTTTGACGATATTATGAAATTCCCGCTTCCTGACGTGGAAATGCGCAAACGGATACTTGATATTGTCACAAAAGAGATAAAAGGTGACTTTGATACTGCGGAACTGGCAGCTCTGACACACGGATATAGTGGTTCGGATCTGCGTATGGTCATCCGCGAAGCTGTGCTTAGTGCGCTTNNGCTTCTTACGGAGAGGACCGAACTTACCCAAAAAGATATGCTCAATGCGGTAGCATCATTCGATGAAAGAGCAGTTATCAAAACCAATGAATACGAAGAATAAGCACATAAAGGACAATTCATGAAGATTACACTTCTTGGGACAGGAGATGCTACCGGTACTCCTGTTATTGGTTGTAATTGTCCTACATGCCAGGATGCCCATAAAGGCGGTAAAAGCCAGAGAACCAGATTTGCCATCCTTGTGGAGTCATCAGAAGGTAGTGTGCTGGTGGATACAGGCCCCGATCTCCGATATCAGTTGCTCAGGCAAAATACGAAACGCATTGATGGAGTAATATGGACACACGGTCATTACGATCATTTTGCAGGTTTTGTCGAATTCCACAGGGTCCAGTATAATGTGGATGTTTACGGACTGCCTGAAACACTTGAATATATTCTCGGTTACCTGCAGTTCCTTCATCCTAAAAAGCATGAAAGGAATCTGTATGAACCTTTTGAGCTTATTGGTCTTGAATTCACTCTTTTTGAGGTCATACACCCGCCTGTGAAAAGATCAGTAGGCGTGATGATACGGGATGGCAATACAAAAGTGGTCATCACCGGAGATACTCAAAGAGACATTCCACAGAAGAGTATCGATATCATTATGGAACCAGACCTGTTGATTGCTGATGCCATTGTCCCGCCTACAGTACAGGTCAAAAAACATATGAACACGACAGAAGCCATGGACCTGGCTGAAGAGATTAAAGCAAAAAAAGTGGTATTCACACATCTTAGCCATTTCTTCAAGCCTCATGAGGAGGCAGTCAAAGAATATCCCCTGGGATATGACGGCATGGTTTTTGAATACCTTTGAGTTTAGTCCTTTCCTTTCTTTTTTGGAACAACTACCCTTTTCTCGATATCATTACGGATCATTGCCAGTTTTTTCTTTTGAAGCTGGTATCTGAAAAATACAAAAATCGCGAAAAGACCAAGGATGGTTCCCGCAATAGCCAAACCTCTGGGTGCTGATGTTGTGTAGAACTTAACGCTGATTAGTTTTGGGACCGGGTCTATTTCTGCCGGTTGCTCCTGAGAATACCTTCCCAGCATGCTCAGAAAACCAGTGGTTGTCACTTCATTACGCCATACAAGATTTTCACGGCCTTCTGCATCAATATAATATTCATCGGGCGAAGGTTTGGCCTTGCCTATGAGTGAGTTACCGGTGGTGAATCCTTGCGGCAAAACAAAACGAACCACAGACGGGGGAGTTGTGATATATATAAAATCCTGGCCCAGTGGTGTTGACATTGTATAAGCTACAAACCCTGTCATGGGTTCTTCAAATGTAACGAACACGTGCTTTTGTCCGCGAATAACGTCTTCCGTAATTGTATAATTAATATCAGAGCCGTTTTCCATCACTGAAAAATCAGTGAATTGTTCCAGTGTCGCGTTGGTTTTGTTAGAGACATCCCCCAGTACAACAATATTGCTCACAACCTCATTGTCCGAAGTGCTCAGATCTTCCAGAGGAATAATATCAATAACTGATTCGTTATCGATTATTGAAACAACTTTTGCAGACCCATTCTTTGAGAGATAGAAAGTATGTGTCGGAATTAAAACATCATCAGCATAACTATCGTTAAGAAAAACATCAAACTCGTATGCAGATACCTCCTGCTGAGCATCTTCCCCTACAGGCACAAGATCATCTATGCAGCCAGCTGCAAGGATAACAAGACCAAGAAGACACAATATCAGGATCAAATGTTTTTTCATTGCTACACCAATTGATTATTTATTTTATCAAACTATCGCTACATATTCCATAAATAAGCAGGCAAATACATCTATAATACTCTGAAATATGATATATGCCTTCTTTTCGCCCATTGTATTTGCTCAGATTACCAGCCTTTTCTTCATGAGATTTATCGAAAGTATCAGCAAAATTATACTTGCAAACAGGATCCAGGTAATATCAAACAACAGGGATGTTGCCAGTGTTCCGAATGTCAGTGACCTTATAACGTTCACCATGTGTGTCAGTGGCAAAAAAGCAATGGCAAAATATTGTACTGGCACCGGAAGAGCACTCAGGGGGAAGAATGTACCACTGAAAAGGAACATTGGGGTTATGAATAACAGTATTGGATAGCTCAGAGACATTATATTTGGAGTCACTGCCGTAAAACACATACCAATAGCTGCAAACAGAAGCCCTCCAAGGAATGCGAATGGGATTATAAGAAGTGAGTATTTCAAATCGATTAGGCCGAAGAGAGCGATGACTGGAATCATTACAGTTGCGTTTATCATACTCCGGGTAGCTCCCCACAGAAGTTCACCCGCGATCACATCCTCGATTGTCAGAGGAGTTGCAATGATCGCATCGAATGTCTTCTGGTAGTACATCCTGACATAGGAACTATAGCTACACTCAAAAAATGCTGCATACATGACTGAAACAGCTATCAATGCAGGAGCTATGAATCGGGCATACGGAACACCGTCAATGCTCTCAATGAATTTCCCCAGGCCAAAACCCAGTGCTATCAGATACATTATCGGTTCAAGGAAAGGAGGAAGGAAATTCAATTTCACATCCTTCATGAAAACATCCTTGTTCCGCTGCCAGACCTTATATGACCTGGAACTTATGCCAGGAATCCTGAAGTAATCGACCAGTTTCATTCCCGAAGCCTCCTGCCTGTAAGTTTAAGGAAGACATCTTCAAGTGTTGCCGGCCTTGCGCTTATCTTTGAGAGAGAACACTCCATGAGCAGATATTCCGATAGCTCCATGGCATTGTCAGGGTAAATGTGAACAAGATCCCCAATAATTTCGTAGTTGGCTTCTTTTTTTATGAGACACTCCAGAAGTTGCGGGCTGTGTTCTGCCTCGATGATATCCGAACCTATGAATTCCTCAATAACTCCGCGGGGACTGCCTTCAACCAGTATCTTCCCATTGTCCATAACCACAAGCCTCTCACAGAGCTTTTCCACCTCATCAAGGTAGTGGGAAGTGAGAACGATGGTTACTCCCTGCTTTTGAAGACTGCGTAGCTTTTCCCAGATGAGATGACGTGCCTGCGGGTCAAGTCCGACTGTGGGTTCATCGAGTATTAAAAGCCGGGGGCGATTTATTAGTGCCCTTGCCAGGACAAGCCTGCGCTTCATTCCTCCTGACAGGCTTTCTGTCATAACATCCCTCTTTTCCTGGAGATGCACAAAATCCAGCAATTCCTCTATTCTTTTTTCCGCTTCTTCCCTGGGAATGTCAAAATATCTGGAATAGACAAGCAGGTTCTCATAGACCGTAAAATCCCCGTCAAGATTGTTCTCCTGCGGAACAACTCCCATGAAGGATTTTATTTCTCTCTGATGAGTGGAAACATCCATCCCCAAGACATCGAGTTTACCCCCTGTCACCGGGGAAACACATTGTATCATTCGCATGGTAGTCGTCTTGCCCGCCCCGTTGGGACCGAGGAAGCCGAACATCTCACCTTCATCAATACTGAAACTTATATTGTTCACAGCCACAAGGTCTTTGAATGATTTTTGCAGGTTCTTTGCTACTATTATGGGAGCGATTGATACCACCTTTATGGAAGTTGGAAAGGTTTGGTATTAATGATTACGACTGGGTAATGGGTTTTGCAGATAACATGCAAACAGTATTTTAACTATAAAATCTATACTAGATAAATCAGGAGATCTTACAATGACCGAACTGAAAAATCTGATCGCAACAGCAAAGGAAAAGGGTTCCTTCCCAACCCTCATGAAAGCAGCGGAGAAACTCAAGCTCATAAATAAGTACAGCAATGAGGGACCATTCACCATTTTTGCACCGGTTGAATCGGCTTTTGAACAAATTCCAGATGAAGTCGTTGATGAATCCTTTGATGACCACGGATACCTTCTTGGTATTATCAACTATCACATAGTGGAAGGAAAATATACTACAGCGGACCTTGCAGGACTTACAGAACTCGAAACCATAAGCGGGAACAAACTGAAGATCACTGTCAAGGATGGAATTAAGGTCGATACTGCAAAGATAATTGAAGCGGATATAGAATGCAGTAATGGAATCATCCACGCTATTGATGAAATACTGGTTCCGTGAAAATTCTAACTACTCTTTTTTTGAGCACTATACGAGGTATAACACTACGTGTAATACCTCATAAATCAATAATAGAAATTGGTGGGACTGCGGAGATTTGAACTCCAGTCGCTAGACCCCCAGCCTAACAGGATGGACCAGGCTACCCTACAGTCCCGCAGGATTGTAACTAGATATACATTACAGTATTTTAGTGTTTCCGAAAACAGAAGGTTCAAAAAAATAACGAAAAGGGAGTTACTGAGAACTCAGCCAGATATCGTAAGCCTCAACGACTTCCTCACCTTCGACAAAGACAAGGTTGTGGTCTTCACCATACTGTTTTGCATCACCTTTTGCAAGAGCTCTGCCGTTTTGATCATCCAGCATCTCACAGACTACCATTACAGGAGTTATACCTGCTATCTTTGCAAGGGCAATGGAGAGTTCTGTCTGTCCCATGCGTTCATGGACAAGCCCCTTTGCAGCACGCAGGGTTGCAACGTGTCCTGGCGTTCTGAACTCACTGCCAAAATGAACCTCTTCACCTGCAAGTGTCCTGTCAACTATCTCACCAAGTTTGTTGATGGTAAGTGCCCTGTCGTTGTCCGGAATCCCGGTGCGTGTGTCCCTGTGGTTTACCCATATGGAGAATGAGGAGCGTGAATCGTACTTGAGGTCTCCGCCTTTTTCCACTATCTTGTGGAGTGCGGTGCTGCACTGGTTGGCTTCCCTTACGATGTCTGCCATGAATGGAAGACCAAGTTCTTCGGATGCTTCGGAATCAAGAGCAACACAGATAAGACCGCCTGCGTCTTTGCGCATCCACCTGACATCGGCAGGTGTTACGGCATTTGCAGCAATGGTGAAATCAGTCTCAGCCTCACGTCCCTCAAGATCGAAAAGCAGGATCATCTTACCATTCTGAAGAGCAGTTATAGCTTTCTGTATATTCTCACTGTATTCTTTTGCACCTGAATCCATTTTATCACTCACACTAATCACTTCTCGATCATCACTTGCATTTTTGTGGGTTCTTCACCACGATCTTAACTTCATCATCATCGCTTATCCCGAGCATCTCACGCAGTTTTACAGGCGCGATTATTTCCAGGAGGTCTGCCGGATAGTGCGTCCTGTCGGGTATGATGACAGCACCTTTTATGCCTTCGATCTCTATGAGATAACACTTCCCTCCGCCAAAACTACGCTCACCATCGCTGAAACCATGGATAATGAGAGGCTGGAGGAAATCCATATTGTCACGCATCTGAGAACTCTGTTCCGTGAGTCTCACATTGAGAGTTCCGGGGAATGGTTTGAAGTCGAGTTTGTCCCTGAACTGGGACATGTATCCGTCCTTTGCAATGTAGTACTGCCCTTCCCCAAGACCTGTTATGACATGTCCGTAGAGTTCAAGGTCGGCGTAATCTTTGCAGAATATCTGCTGGTAATCAACATACTCTTTTTTGAGAAGCTCGATACCAGTATTAGTAAGCTGGACAAGCTGTCCCCCGGCAACAAGCTTTCTGGAAATATAACCGTCCTCTTCAAGCTGTTTGAGCACTCTTGCAGCAGTCTTGGAACTGGCGGATATGTGGTGCATGAACTCTGTTGAAGATATCTTCAAAGGCTTCCCGATCGCACCGAGCAATGCCAGTTTTTTAAGGGACTTTGTTGTGTACATTGAGCTACCACACCAATCTCATATTTGAGTAGTATCTCATTTATGAGAAGAGAGTAAATAAATGTTTTGATGCATGGACCAGCACTGCAAATAGAAGATGCCTATGTCAATGTATAACACACTATCAAAATATATATATTGAGTTTATGCATATGACCTACCGTGATCAAATGAAGAGAACAACATTCATTTTTATAGGAATTTTACTTGCAGCAATTCTATTGTCTGGTTGTGCGGAATCAACTGAGAAAGCTACCAGCGAATCAGAGGACATAACCATAGGAGCACTTTTACCGCTTACAGGAAATCTTGCATCTATCGGAGAAGCAAGCCAGGCAGCGATTGAAGTTTCAACCGAGGATATCAACGGTTATTTCTCAGGACTTGGTTCAGGAAAGAACGTAGAAGTGATTGTGAAGGACACAGAAAGCAATCCGGAGAAGGCTCTGGAACAACTCAAGGAACTTGATGCAATGGGAATTACGATGGTAATCGGCCCGCAGGCAAGTAATGAAGTAGAAGCTGTTCTGGATTATGCAAACGAGAATGGCATCATCCTTCTGAGTACTGCATCAACAGCCCCATCTTTAGGAATCCCTGACGATAACCTGTTCAGGCTTGTACCTGAAGACACAAATCAGGGAATGGCATTGGCTAAATTCATGCAGCAAGATGAGATCAGTATTGTGATCCCCATGTACAGGAATGATGTGTGGGGTACCGGACTCGTTGATGAGATTGAAAAGAGTTTTGAGGCTCTTGATGGCACAGTACTTGAGGGAGTCATGTATGAAACAGATAACGTGGACCTTTCTGCAGAAGTTGAATCACTCAATGAGAAAGTAGTAGCAGCCACTTCAGAATACGACGATGGATCCATAGCTGTTGTTCTTTGTTCCTATGGAGAGGTAACAGAGATATTTGCTTTAGCCCAGACATATCCTGCCCTTTCTGAAGTAGACTGGTATGGTACCGACGGCATAGCACTGAACAAGGGACTNNCAAAATGACAGATATCAGGAGATTGCACCCAGAATCGAAGAACAACTTGGAAGAGTTCCTGAGTCTTACGCATTGACCACATATGACGCTTGCTGGATAGCTACATTTGTTGACCTGGATGCCCTTCCGGATGACAAAGAAAGTATCAAAATGGCAATGAATACCATTACAGATACATATTTTGGAATTAGCGGATGGACAATACTCAATGAGAACGGAGACAGAGAATACTGGAACTATGACATCTGGACAGTCACTGAAGCAGATGGAAGTTACCAGTGGGAACTTTACGGCAAAATACTTCTCCCGGTCAAGGATAACATGATTATCATGCGGGGCGAAGAACTAATATTTGTTTAATAAATGTTGGTGTATTCACACCACCATTTACATTTTTACATTCTTTTTATTGATTCTGCAAATAATTTCTGAAGATTTGAATCATCATGCAAAATTTATAGCTTTTATCAATATCGTACTATGATATTTTGAATCTTAAACGAGGAATGAAATTATAGAATATGTATACTTGGTCTGATAAGTAATTCAAATAACATTTTCAACGAATTTACTTTGCAGAAATTACTTCAAGATGGAGTTCTATTGCCTCTTTGATACGCTGGTTGAGTTCGTCAAGCGTCTGTGCCTGAGTATGGCAACCCGGTAATTCCGGCACTGATGCTACATAGATGCCATCCTCATCCTGTTCTATTACAACTTTGAATTTATTCATAGCATCAGAATCTAGTATTTTCTGTTCTCACAATGAATTCAATTCCCTCAATAAATCTTTAATTACAGGCTTTGCTTCAGGAATTCCTTCTTTTACACTAAGCCATACAACTTCAAGATTTACACCAAAATAAGCATGTATCAACTTGTCCCTGATACCTGCCAAGTCTTTCCACGGAACAGCAGGATACTTTTGTCTGATATCATCAGGAACGTTCTTTGCTGCCTCACCAATTATCTCCAGAGCCCTGATCACAGCATACTGGGTCTTGGTGTCCTCAATAAACTCATCAAATGAACAGTCACTTACAAAGTCTTCTGCTGCTTCCATGGCATTATAGATATCCTGCACATAGTCCTTTATGTCCCGAATTCTAACACCTCAAACAGCTTCAACTTCATTCAATATGTACTTCCCGATATTCGGCTTCAGTGCATCTTTCATTACAAGATCGACCTTGATCCCAAGTGACTCCGAAAGATAGTTCTCAAGATGAACGAATCTGAAAATAGTAGGTGTCCTGCTAAATTCTACCAGCACATCAAGGTCACTTTCTGGAGTGTGCTCTCCACGTACATAGGAACCGAATAATCCTATGTAACTCACATTATAGGCTTCTTCCAACTCCGGCAGCATTTCATGGAGCTTGCTTCTGTAAATTTCAATATCATTTTTGACTGACATTTTCATCTCGAAAAGTGTTTTTCAGTTATATGTTATTTTTAATATGTATAAGTTCTCTGTATCCAAACCCTTGCAAACGCACTGAAAAAGATAAGGCTATATCAAGTTTATTTCTCTACAAGAACAAATACCACCTGAAACTTAATAAGAATGATAAACAATATGAGTATGAATATGAACTTTGGTAAAAAGACAGATAACCAAATTGATGACTACAAACAGACAATCGTTCCAATACTTATCAAGAATGATGTCGATAAAGCCGGTATTTTCGGCTCATTTGCAAGGAACGAGGCAAGAGAAGATAGTGACATCGATATTCTTGTTCATTTCAAAAACAGAAAGAGCCTTTTTGATCTTGCAAGATTAGAACTGGAACTTGAAAAGGAATCACATAGGAAAATTGAAGTCATTACCTATGATTCTATAAGCCCTCTAATCAAAGAAAGAATCCTGAAAGAAGAAGTGAAGATATTATGAAAGACCCTGAAGTGTTTCTGATGCACATAATGGATTCTATCGAGAAAATAGAGGACTTCACTAACGACAAAACTAAAGAGGATTTTCTGGAAGACATTCAACTTCAGGATGCAACTATTAGAAGAATAGAGATCATAGGCGAAGCATCAAAGAATATCCCCGATGAATTCAAAACACAGTATCCTGCTGTACCGTGGAGTGAAATGGCAAGAACCAGAGATAAGCTTATCCACGGATATTTCGGTGTTGATCTTCAACTCACTTGGGATATAATCCAGTATGATCTGCCTGAACTAAAAGAAAAGATGCATCAAATCCTTGAAGGACTTAAATGAATCAGTTCTTCAATTGACTGCTATCAACAAAATCATTTCAATACTGTTTTATTTCTTGAAACTGTCTACCTTATGTGAGCATGCTACCAAATAAACTAAAAGAGAAATGCAATGAACTGGCAGATTACTTCGACCAACCTGCATGGAAAAATAGAATACTGTTCTATAGTGCCATATTTCTCAGCATAGCCTTAGCATTCATAATAATCTTTGGAATATTCAATCTTATTATCCCCAACTTCACATTCCCGAACAATGCAATCAACTATGACAACGAACGCTATCTCCTCAGTGCCCTCGTCCAGAGCCTCGCAGCCACCATCGCATTAGTGATCACACTAAGCCTCGTAGCCGTACAGCTCGCAGCCCAGTCCTATTCTCCAAGAGTCATTGATGCCTACAAAAAGAACCCCGATATGTGGATACTTCTCTGCATCTACATTATTACTATCTTCTACGGACTTGGGTTGATTAAAATTGTAGAGCTTGACATCTCAGGAATAAATATGGAGGGCGCAATTTTTGTGGCTTACTTCATGGGGTTCTTTGCTTTTGTTTTTCTGGTGCCGTATA
>DAZF01000046.1 GCA_002507205.1 Methanolobus sp. UBA32
ATAGCATTGGAAACATTAAATGTAAGCGGTATGTTGAAAAATCATTGCCTTGCACAAAACATAGCAGATGCATCATGGAGTTCTTTCGTAACAAAACTTGAATACAAAGCCGAATGGTACGGAAAAACAGTACTGCGCATCGGNNTTGTGGACTTACTGACAGTGGTCAGGAGAATGAAGCAAGAAGCCACCCTATTCATAGGGTGGTAGTTCACGGCAATGCAATTAGATATTACTGGACAATTACTCTAGCATTGGATGAATAAGGTGGTATAATGGATGATGTAAAAGTATTCAATATTAAATTAAACATGGATGTAAATGACGATGGTGGCACGTTAGTGACATGTCCTGAATGTGAAGGCGAAATAAATGTGGCATTTTCCAATGTTGTGGATGATAGCATGGCGCTTTCTGAGTGCGTAGTATGTCCTCTTTGCAACAGTAGTTTAGATCAGGTTCATCCATCAGAGGCATTAAATAACAAAATAGCTGATCACGTGATCAAAGAGTTATTGAAAGATTTTGAAAAGAACCGTGGTCTTACGTTCAACAATTCCAAATAAACTCCATTTCTAATGGCTGAAAAAAAGCTTCTTTACTATCAGAGTCA
Organism: Methanolobus sp. UBA32; assembly: GCA_002507205.1. Taxonomy (GTDB): domain Archaea; phylum Halobacteriota; class Methanosarcinia; order Methanosarcinales; family Methanosarcinaceae; genus Methanolobus. Next base: position 614 of record DAZF01000046.1, read on the forward strand.
TTCTCGCAGGGCGGCACGAACATGGTATTGAACAACTCCGGGGTGACATTAACAAGTTATGCAGTGTTAATTGCCTTTGATTCTGACTAGGTGATGGCAGGTTAACGCCAGGTTCTGATTTCTCTGTAGGTAAATGCATAGTACATGAGTGCATTTGCCCTGTTTGATATGTGCTGGTTATGCCTTCAATAACTTAAAATACTCGAACGGGTTTTTGGTCATTATACTACTATGAAAGTGAATACTATTCAGTTTCTGGCAAATGCCTCCCACATGATGTCCAATGTTTTTATTCCTATATTTGCCAGGTCGCTGGGGGCTTCCTTCTTTGAAGTAGGTGTTATTGCTGCATGTTTTAGTCTTGCTACTTTTGTTTCGTCATTTATATTCGGCAAAGCCGCTGACATAAATCGCCTTCGTCCCATCGTGCTTGTTGGTTTGTTGACGTCAGCAATTGCTTTTTTACTACAGGTATTTGCCAGTGACACGCTTTCACTTGCTGCTATCCGGGCATTGGTGGGCTTTTGTATGGGTATCTATCCGGCAGCGCTTACAGTATATGTATATTATCAAAAAGAAAGTATCGGCAAGTTCAGTTCGTTCGGTTCACTGGGTTGGATGACTGGTTTTCTAGTTGCAGGCTTTGTGGGAAATATACGGTATCTTTTTATTTTCTCTTCTTTACTTTACTGCATTTCATTCCTGGCAGCATTGAAACTTAAGGATCTTGAAAAACCCTCATTGAAAGTAAGTTATTTTTCACTTGAAACGTTCAGGAGAAATATTGCAACTTATCTGTCAGTATTCGTCAGGCATACAGGCGCTGCTGCAGTATGGGCAATATTACCACTATATCTTGCATTCCTGGGCGCCTCCAGTTTATGGATAGGACTTATCTATGCTATCAATCCATTCCTTCAGTTTTTGATTATGCGGAGGTTGGACAGTTTCAGGAATGAGTGGCTTATGAAATGGGGTTTTATAATGTCTGGTGTAGCTTTCTTTGGGTATTCCATGTCGCCAAATTATATTTTCATAATTCCGGGTATGTTTTTTGTTGCATTTGGATGGTCCTTCCTTTTTGTAGGTGCCAGCCAGTTACTAATGGAGCGCAGTGACGAAAAAGCAACAGCAGCAGGTATTCTAAACTCTGTGATAGCTGCAAGTAATATAGTTGGTGCGATTCTGGGTGGTGCAATGCTTCAGTTATATGGTTTCAAGGAAACAATGGCATTTGCTGTTCTTTGTTCTATTGCAGGTGTCTTTATATTTAAAATACTGAATAGATCATTTTTGCAATCAACTACTTAAGCATTGGAGTTAGTATGGGTCTATTCTCTGGAATAGGGGCTTTTATGTAATATCTTTCCAAAGCAATTTACAGGAAACTATTTATGTAATTAACCTATAGGGAATGTTCACTTGTATTACTATTTTCTGTTACATGGATTGTGTAACTAAGAAACATGGTATATACAGTAAGTTATTCTATTAATCTTTAGAATCGCCTAGCCCTTTAATGGGTGTGTCGAAACTTTTGTTTCGAGGCTACAGGATGCTTTGCGTCCCTAAGGAGGAAATAATAATGGCAGATGAAGAAATAAGACATTTAGTCCGTATCATGAATACTGACCTTCAGGGTAGTCAGCCTGTAATGTATGCGCTGACTGGTATTCGCGGTATTGGGCTCAGAACCTCAAGAATCATAGTCGAAAGTACAGGAGTTGACCCGAAACAGGTTATCGGTTATCTTCCTGACGAAGACATTGCAAAGCTCGATGAAGCTATCGCTGAATTCGAAACCAAACTCCCAACCTGGATGCTGAACAGATGTGCAGATCCGCTCTCCGGTGAAAATAAACACCACCTGGGTCAGGACATAATCATGACCTTCAGGGAAGACATCAACAACCTGAAGAAGGTAAGAGCATACCGTGGTCTCAGGCACGAGAGAGGCCTTAAGGTCAGAGGTCAGAGAACAAAGTCCACCGGAAGACGTGGCTCAACCATTGGCGTAAGCAAGAAAAAGTAAATAAGGTGATCTCATGGGATATCCAGGTAAAAAAAGAAAGAGTTACGATACTCCAAAACATCCTTGGCAGGCAGCCAGGATGGCAACCGAAGTAGAGCTCCTTAAAAAGTACGGTCTCCGTAACAAGAAGGAACTCTGGAAGGCAGTCAGTATTCTCAGAAGGTACAGAGGCGATGCTCGTAGGATTCTCGCTGAATCAGCAGAAACAGAACTTGCAGGTCACCTTAAGACTGAATCTGACCAGATCCTTGAAAGGCTGAGAAGATACTCTATCCTTTCATCCGATGCAAATATTGATGATATTCTCGCATTGCAGACTGAAACCATTCTGGAACGCAGGTTGCAGACCCAGGTATACAGGCTTGGTCTTGCAAGAACTCCAAAGCAGGCAAGGCAGTTCATTACACACGGTCACATTGCAGTAGATGGCCAGAAAGCAACAATTCCTGGCATGCTTATATCACACACTGAAGAGATGCTGATCGACTACTATGGCAATTCACCACTCACTGGCGAATCACATCCTGAAAGGCCAGCACAGATAGCTTCAGCAATTGCAGGAAAGGAGGAGTAAGTTATGGCAGCAAATGGAATATGGGCTGTAGCACACATCAAATGCTCATTCAATAACACCATCATTACTGTGACTGATATCACTGGTGCTGAGACCATCGCCAAATCATCTGGTGGAATGGTTGTAAAGGCAGCACGTGATGAAAGTTCACCATACACTGCTATGCAGATGGCATCACAACTTGCTGTCATCCTTAGGGACAAGGGCATCGAAGGCGTTCACATCAAGGTGCGTGCACCTGGTGGAAACAAGCAGAGAAGCCCAGGTCCGGGAGCACAGGCAGCTATCAGATCATTTGCCAGAGCAGGTATCAAGATTGGCAGAATACAGGATGTAACTCCTGTGCCACACGACGGTACACGTCCAAAGGGCGGAAGAAGGGTATAAAATAATAAATGGATATGAACTCATGACAATGGAAGTAGACATACTTGAGCTGTCAGAGAGGTCTGCAAAGTTTATATTGTCCAACGCAAGTGCAGCCTTTGCAAATGGTATAAGGAGAGCATCGCTCTCTGACGTACCTACTCTTGCGATAGATGACGTTAACATCTATAACAATACATCTGTCCTCTTTGACGAACAGTTAGCTTTAAGGCTTGGCCTTATTCCTTTGACAACAGACATTGAGGAGTTCGTACCTGTTGAAGAATGCACATGTGATGGTTCAGAATGCCCTGCATGCAAGGTATCTCTGACACTCAGTGCTGAAGGTCCGAGAATGGTATATTCGGGTGACCTCGTGTCATCTGATGAAAAAGTTCAGGCTGCCGATCATAATATTCCTATTATTGATTTGAAAGAAGGCCAGAAGGTAGTGCTTGAAGCTATCGCCCACATGGGTTATGGTTACCAGCATGCAAAATGGCAGGCAGGCGTGGCATGTGGCTACAAGAATATGCCAGTTGTCAAATTCGAGAACTGTGATCAGTGTGGTGCATGTGTGGATGAGTGTCCAAAAAACATTATTCACCTTGGTCCGAACGGTGCAGAAATATCTGGCGACGATATCCTGAAATGTATACTCTGTAAACTCTGTTCATCAGCTTGTGAAATTGATGCTATTACAGTGTCTGAAGATGAAAGTTCTTTCATTTTCACCATGGAATCTGATGGTTCATACACAGTTCAACAGTTAATTATAAATGCAGGAACAACTATTAGAGAGAAAGCCAGCCAGTTGGGGCAGATTTTAGAGTCTCTCTGACTTGGTTTAGGAGATCTTCTCTCCTTATCTTTATAGGATGTACTTCATGATGCGGGGGTTGCCCAGCCAGGCNNAATCACACCTCCCGCACCATATTCTTTTAGACTAATTATGTAATTACTTTTTTAACTCATAAGCCGAGAAGTCTCCTTCCGTAAGGTGGGAGATGAGGGGCGTACTATCCGGATACAATGTTACTTAGTATTATTTCACAAAAACTATAAGTGTTGTAAAAACACTATAGGATATGATGCTTAAAGCCTATAAATACCGTCTTTATCCAAATAAAGAACAACAATAACTTTTTATGCAACATATCGGTGCATGTAGGTTTACGTACAATTGGGCTTTAGAACTAAAAATTAAAGCTTATGAAACGGAAAAAAAGCATCTATCTAGGTTTGAATTACAAGAAATATTAGTAAAAGATTTGAAAGCAACACACGAATGGTTAAAGGATGTAAATTCTCAATCATTACTGAATTCACTTATCAATCTTGAATCAGCATTTACTAAAATTTTCCGTGAGAAAAAAGGATTTCCAAACTTCAAATCAAGAAAAAATCCTTTACAATCGTTCCAGATACCACAACATTATACTGTGGATTTTGAAACTAATACCATCAAACTTCCAAAAATAAAGCAACCCATTAAAGCTAAATTGCATAGGAAATTTGAAGGTAAACTTAAAACTGTAACTGTTTCCAGAACACCAACAGGAAAATTCTATATTAGTATTCTTGTTGATAATGAAGAAGAAATGCCCGACAAACAATATTTCGATGATAATTCGACTATTGGTATCGATGTAGGGATAAAAGATTTCGCTATTTTTTCAAATGGTGAGAAAATAGATAATCCAAAATATCTAAGAAACAGTATGTTACGCCTTAAAATTCTACAAAAAAGATTGTCTAAAAAACAAAAAGGCTCGAAAAACAGAGCGAATGCACGTTTAGCGGTTTCAAAACTTCATGAGAAAATAAGCAACCAAAGAGCAGATTTCTTGCACAAAACATCTTCTAAGATCATAAGCGAGAACCAAGCAATAGTAATAGAATCTCTCAATGTTTCAGGTATGCTTAAAAATCATTGTTTAGCTCAATCTATAAGCGATGTTTCATGGAGTATGTTCTTCAATCAATTAGAGTATAAAGCCGAATGGTACGGAAAAAACTTATTAAAAATAGGACGTTTTGAACCATCTACAAAAATATGTAATTATTGTGGTTTTCATAACAAAGACCTAACGTTAGCAGATAGAGAATGGCAATGTCCTGATTGTATAACCATACACGACAGAGACATTAATGCCGCTATCAATATTAAAAAATTCGCATTACAAAATCAAAATCTAATAATCATTTGAGACACCCTCGGAACGAGGGGAAGAGCCTGTGGACTTGCTTCCGATGGGAAGGAGAATGAAGCAGGAAGCTCCATGCGTAAGCGTGGAGTAGTTCACTTAATGTTGATATCTTCTGTTAACTCCAGAAGATTTACTAATAACTTCAAAGCATATAGGCTAAGACCTGTAAAGTTAGTATACACATCAATTTCGGAGTTATCATCATGAAAATACGTGAGCTTATCAGCCAGCATTCTACCAGCACTGAAAAAAAAGGAAACGGAATTACCATCTATACGATTAATGTTTCCGAACCTATAGAAACACCCGAACTATTCAGCTATCTGGACTTCATATCCGAGGAACCTTCCAGAAGAATCTGGATCAGTGACCAATACAGGATGATAGTAACAGAGATCGATGGCGAACTAACCGTTTACGAACATGTGAGGCTGGCAAACTACAGAATACAGTTAGATGGTCTCAAGGAAAAATACGAAGACGAAAATGAGAAGGGTTTGCAAGAACTTGCTGATGCATTTACGTTCGCCAGTGATGAACACAAGAATGGTGTAAGGAAGTCAGGTACTCCATACATATCACATCCAATGGATGTAGCATCCATCCTTCTCAAAGAAAATGCATCATATGAACTTGTTATGGCCGGATTACTACATGACATCGTTGAAGATACTGACGTTGATATTGCAACAATATCTAGAAAATATGGGCAGCAGGTTGCTGATTACGTGGACGCTGTTACCGAACCTGAAGAGCTCAGGCAGCCTGCTACTGGCGACAAGGCACAAAACTGGAAAGAACGGAAGGAATATACGATCAGGAAGATGGGTAAGGCAAACAGCGAGATAAAACTCCTCTCATGTGCAGACAAACTCGCCAATATCAGGGACCTTATCAGCGATATAAGGATGGAAGGAGAACGGTTTTGGGACAAGTTCAATGCGCCTAAGGAAGAACAGGAATGGTACTACCGCACAATGCTGGATACTTTTGCTGCAGGTCCCCAGAATATCGCACAGACCCGTGCCTTCCGTGATTTCAAGGAATGTGTGGAAGAGCTGTTCTGAATTGAGGCCTGCTCTCCGTATAACGGACAGCTTCTTGTAAGCAACCTTCTTAGCTCCTGAATATTTCAACCTGGTGGAATCTCTTTGTTTCAAGCAATTCATGATCCTGATCTGACAGTTTACTCCTAAATAAAAAAAGAAAGAAGGTTCAGTTCTTTACTTTAGCGTGATGCCTTACTTCTTCGATCTCCGCCTTTCCAAGAGCTTTCAGAAAATGTGCAGCACGAATAGTTGTATGCATTCTTTTTTCCTTCATACGGGCCTGATATACGCGTATAGAGCGAAGAAAATCTATCTTCCTGAACTCCGGCCAGAAAGGTGCGCAGAAATATGCCGCACATTCGCTTCCATTGGCCTGCCATGGGAGAAAATTGGATACTCTTTCATCTCCGCCTGTGCGTATGATCAGGTCTACATCGGGCAATGCTGACCCTCCTGATGGATACAGGTGATTGGATATGGTATCTTCATTGATATCTTCCGGTTCCAGCTCACCCGCTTCAACCTTGCTGGCAATCTCCCGCACCGCCTGGACTATTTCCTGTCTGCCTCCATATGCGATTGCTACGTTGAGATTGAACTTATCGTATACTGATGTTGCCAGTTCAACATTTTTTATGGAATCGCGGAGGGATTCAGGTAATTTCTCAATATCGCCGATGGCATGAACTCTCATCTTTCTTTCATGCGTTCTTTCATCTACGACGATCTCATCGAATTTAAGCCGGATGAGGTCGAAGAGTTTATCTTTCTCATCATCGGACCGATTGAAATTCTCAGTCGAAAAAGCGTATATCGTAAGGTACTCTATTCCCAGCTCGGAGGACCATTCCATTACTTTTTCAGTAACATTAGCTCCTATGCGGTGTCCAAATGATGTCATCTGGCCAAACTTACGTGCATACCTTCGGTTTCCATCCATTATGATGGCCACGTGCCTTGGAACATCTGCATTTAGAACTTCCTGCGTAAGCAGGCGTTCATATCCTTTGTAGAATATTCGGGGTATACGTCTTAGTATGAGTGACACTCCCGTGCATTAAGTGCGGGTATAGTTTCTTTCTAAATTGTGAAACCTTTCAAATACGAAAAAGAATGTGGGGGATATCAATAATTGTCAAGAACGGTTCTTACAATATCCCTGTAATCTTCCTTTAGCAGGTATATATTGTGATCTCCGGTGACATCTATACTCAGGATTCCCAGCCTGGTGTTCATGAGGCCTACCATTGCGGAGACACCTCTGTAACTCACGTCAAAATCCGTATTATGAAGATGCTCGTACACGTCACCTGTAGTGAATTTACCACCGTTAAGGAACAATTTCAGTACTACTTTCCGTATACCAGTATCATCGCGACTAAGATATTTTATTAGTCTTTCTCTTACTCGCTCTTCAATCGTTTCCAGTACAAACACCTCTTTCTTCAATATGTTATTTTATCTTATAAAACTATTTATTTGAAATAGTCTTAAAATCCCTATTGGATATGGAAATTGTACCATCTATATCATTCTCCCATATATATTTTAGCTTTTACAGGGGTATCTTCTCAACAATTAATCCATCTGCGAGCGGATATCTTTCAAGAATGTACAATTTTCTTATCGGACTCCTGATGGATTCTGCAATTTCCTCCAGTATCCACCAGGCAATATCTATTCCATCTGCAGTGGTTTCCATCATTTCAGGCGGAACTTCCATCTGCAATAGTTCATTACTTACAGTTTTTAGATCGTCATTCACAGCACATTCGATGTGCCCGTAAAATATGGTGCCGTCCTCGCTTATCTCATCAAAGGGACGCGCCGTGTTCTCTGCAATGCGTATAAGCCTTTTTCGAAGTTGTACAGCATCTTTGTAACTTGATGAGCAGAAGTGTATCTTTTCACAAGCCGGGGCAATTTCAGCCGCATATTCCTCAGAGCCGATAACTGCATTTGATACATCATCTCTCAGGGTATAACCTTTTGCTTTCATCGCATCAGTATTTGTATCAGAGAATTCCAATTCATTAAGGTTAATGAAGCATCCTGCCTTATCTGCAAAAAGTGCCACATTTTCAGCACCCCTGATCGAAGGTATCTCTATCCCTGCTTCCATTCCCAGTTCTTTTGCAAAGGCTATTGAACCTGCATAGCTGGTGTCGTCCATTCTGTCCCACAGTTCCACAGGCGGGTGGAATCTGATTTCATCAAGTCCTGCTTCAGCCAGTTCTTTTAGCATTTCCCTGTCTGGTGCAATAGACGTATAGATGTGTATATGATGCTGCGGGCCGAACTCAGTTTTCAGTAATTTAATATAATGGATTACATTCTCCTTTTTTAGAAGAGGCTCTCCACCGGTAATTCCTGTCCCAAGTGCATCCATTTGCCTGACTTCTTCAAATATATCTTTGTCAGAAAGGACCTTCCGTTCATTAGCATACGTAGCATCAGTGCGCCTCTCATCTGAAACAGGACAATAGAAACAATCCTTCGGGCAGATCCCTGTAATAAAAAGGACCATCTTTGCTCCCTGCTGGCAGAGTTTGCAGCCATCTGAAAGAAAAGAATAGAAAGAACCTGCTTCACCTTGAATTATTTCACTCATTCAGGTTTCCTATAACCTGCAGGTATATAAGGCTATTTTATTTCTCTATATCCGAACTCTTATTTACAATCTAAGCAATAATCAGTTCCAATGGAAGAGCGTGAAGGCTTCATTGTGGCCATTGGATGCAGAAAATGTGGTAGACGCGAGAACATCTGTCCCACTGGTGCACTTTACAGGATCAACGGTTTTGTTAATGTTGATCATGAAAAATGTGATCTCTGTATGAAATGCGTAAAAACATGTCCTAACAAGGCACTGGTTTATATGGAATGAACAAAGCCATTCCATAGTTTCGCGGTTATTTCTCCATTCCTATGGAAAATGCCTTGCCAAGTAATTCTCCAACGCCATAATAATTTCTTTCAGGCGAGTAAATTATAGGTTTTATCTTTCTGATTTCCGGATTCCCTTTCTCATCAAGTACTGACTCATCTGCTTTGATGTCTATGATCTCTCCAATGAACTGCGTATGGAGTCCAAGCTCAAAGCTGTGTACCAGTTTGCATTCAAGTACAATAGGGAATTCTTCTATGTAGGGTGCATACACCAGATCGCTTTTTACAGCCGTAAGTCCCGTCTTTTCGAACTTATCCACGTCCTTTCCACTTGCCATACCAAAGTAATCTGTTTCCTTCATGTATTTTTCAGAGGGGATGTTTATGGTAAAGGCTTCCTTTTCCATTATATTGGCATAAGTGTAAGTGGCCTTGCGCATGGATACGCTAATGCATGGCGGTTCTGAGCAGCAGATGCCTCCCCAGGCTGCTGTCATTGCATTTGCATTCCCAAACATGTCATAGCTTCCAACAACCCATGCAGGTGTCGGGTAAGCTAACGATTTTGCTCCGATTGATTTTTTCATAGGATACACCTCTACAAAAAAGGAATTAGGAAACCTTTAATCTTGCGGCAGTTTCCTTCATATCATTCCCCTGAAGATGACCCTTGAAAAAATGGTCGAAACCGTGAAGACTATTATTGTGACTGGCAGTATCTGTCCGATCTCATATCGCAGCTGTGCCCTGTCACCTCCATATTCGATAGTCCCTGAAAAACGAATTAGTATAACCGTTATCAGTAT
>DAZF01000073.1 GCA_002507205.1 Methanolobus sp. UBA32
AGGAGCTAATTAGATAACCTCAACCATATAAGCATAAATTAAAGTAAAATATGATAGCTACTTTTCAATTTGCTCCCATACATTGCATGATTCAAGATTTGTTTTGGAATTAACTTTTCATTCCTCATCATCCACAAACATTCGTGCCACCAAACCTAAATGATCCTCGTGGAACGGGTCAAGCTCTTTTCTTTGCAGTACCTCGAACTCAATATCGAAGTCGCTTTCCAGTTTTCGGACCTCTTCCTTGAATACCTTTTTCGGACTGGCTACTGTGTCGATGCTTCTTGACTTGATGGAGAGCATCAGGTGGCCGTGTTCTTCTAAGAAGTATTTTGAGTTTATGGCTGCTATTTCAGCCTGATTGGGCTGGGCTACGTCCTGGAAGATGACATCTGCTTTTTCCACAATGTGGGCGTAGGACTGGGGTTTGTTGGCGTCAGCCAGTATCGGGATGATGTTCGGGCGCTGGTCGCAGAGCTGGATTAGGTCACGCATGGTGCGTGGGGAGAATTCAACTGCGTAGACAAGGCCATCCGTTAGTATGTCGGAAACGTGGCTAACTGTTGTTCCTGAGGCTGCACCTAGATAGAGTACTGCGGAATCAGGTTCGATTGGAATTTCGAAATTCTTGAGCACCATGGCTCCAAGTTTACTTCTGCTGGGGTCCCACTGGCGGTATTCAATACCGTCATCAACAATGAGACGCTCACCGTAAACACTCAGGCCGGGCATGATATTTTTGGTTGCAAGCACCTTCCTGTCACCGAGATCCAGTTCATAGATACCGCGATATAACTCATTAACTGACATTAGTGCTTACCTCCTTTCCTCTTGCCTCTGTGTGTTCTTTTACCGCCCTTGCCCTGTGACGGGGGTTTTGGCTCCCTCTTTGGCGGATTTGGGTTGGCATTCCTGATATGCTCCAGTTTCTTTTCGAGTGCCTCCTTAATGGATGGCTCCAGTTCACCGGAATAGAAATCAGTCCTTGCAGCCAGGCTTATCTTGGAAGCAAGTGCACGTGCAAGCTTACCTCTCTGCCACCAGGGCGCATTCTTGATTATCGGATTGTTAAAGATGATACCATGCTTAGGGGACGGTGCACGGGAACGCAGATGCTTGAAAAGCGCCCTGTTCGCACCAATCACCTGGACCGTGCTGGACGGGAAAGCAGCAAGTTTCTGCAGGCTTCCGGCCATGCTTATAAGGCGGGCACCAAGTGATGCTCCTGTGATATTGCAAAGGTTCGGTGCAACCGAGCCCATGCTCGTATTAATGTAATTCTCGATATACCTGCGGGTATCATACAGGCTACAGATATTGTTGGCAAGAGCTCTCAAAAGCTCCTCGTCGACAAATGAAAGTTCAGCACCCATGGAAGTTGATGCCTTTTCGGACAAGTCATGTTCCTCTGGCACATTTGCCCTTGAACCGTAGGCAGAAATGAATCTTGCAAGCTCCTCGCCGGTCATTTCCAGCTCAGGGAAATACCTTCCGTACCACTCGAAAAGGCGCTCACTGAGTTCATTCACATTTTTATCTATATCATCCAGCGCCTCAACTGCCTGGATGATCCTTGAATCATCAGTATCTGTCTGTGATATCTGGCTCTTTGCAGCCCTGATACACACATCCCTCAGGAGTATATCATAATCCTCATCAAGCTCGACAAATCCGGACTCCAGAGCAACCTCACGGATATCCGGCCGTTGAAGCGGGACAGACTGCACGTTTTCCTGCAGCTCAACAACAAGTTCAGACAGCTTTTCAGGGTCTTTATCAAACAGACTGCAATCCTCTAGCTCACCAGCATCATTTACCCTGAGCTTTCCAAACCAGGTAGTGAATTCCAGATCAAACCCTCCTTATTTCCGCACCAGTGTTGTTAGCCTTTGTGACTATAACCCTGCCGCCTATTGTTTTATCAAGGAGCTCCTGCACATCTTCCTGAAGATATGCAGCGTCCTCACTATTGTCAACTATACCATAAACAGCCGGCCCGAATGAACTCATACCGGCACCATAGGCACCATTATCCTGCATCAGTGTCATAACATCCCTCACAGCCTGATGCTGAAGCTGTACCTCACGCTTCTTAAAACCAATATTCTGTATGTGATTAATGCAATAACCGAAAGATTCGATATCCTTCTCAATAATAGCCGGCATCATCTTCATCAGGATTATATGAGACAGTTCCTGCACCTCATTCAGGGGAATGGGGCATTCCTGCTGGAATATATTGACCTCTTTTGCATCGTGTGCTCCCAGAGTATCAGGAAGTGCAAGCACTATATCCCAATCAGGGAAATCCTCTCTGAACAACACAGGAGCCGGGTCTGCCCTGCTCGCAGATGATGGGGAAAATGAACCCTTATCACTGAACCTGTGTCCACCGTCAACAATGAAACCACCCATCTCAAATGAAGCTACACCAATTCCTGATGTGCCTCCGCGTCCCACTGCAATAGCAAGCTCTCTTACACTCATGCCAAGGCCATATAATTCGTTCACAGCAGCAGCCGCGGATAAAGCCGCCTGCGTGCCGGAACCAAAACCAACGTGAGCCAGCATATCCTCTTCGATCTTAAGGCTTATCCCTCCACCTTCAGGAAGTATCTGCTTAACAGCATTCAACATCCTTTCAGCAAGAAATGAGTCACCCACCACTTCAATGGTATCTGACTTCTCTGCAGATATCAAAACATGGGGTGATGCCAGAGAAATACCTGCGCCACCATCCACTCTGCCAAGTCGGGCATTCATATCAATAAGAGTGAGATGGAGCCTTGATGGGGACTTAATGGTAATCATGTCATGAAGTATCAGTGACACATACTATTAAAGATTAACACTTGGTTTTTTAGAATCCTTTTTAATCAAAAAATACCATGAAAAACGCAACACTTCCCAGTTCATAATAAACAACAGGATCACAGGAATAAAACGATACAACCGGACCCTGACAGTTCCGGACATATCAAGGTCCAGCCTGCTGTCTACAAAATCAGGTTCCAGTTGGATTATCAGGTTCTCTGAGTGGCATGTCAGGTAGCCTTTCAGTGCATATACGTAGCCACATGCCATACCGGTATATGCAGGATCGGAAAAGCCAAACGCTACATTGACCTTTGCGTGAGGTATCCTGAGGGTATGGATTATTCCCTTCAGTAACCGGAGTACAGGTGATCTCAGTTGCCTGAAAGCCTGAACAACCTCTGAAAAAGACATATCCGTTTTCTTTTTCTTTTTTTCCTTTTTTGGTTTCTGAAAATGCTTTGTAACATGTTCAGTTACAAACTTCTCTGCATCCTTTACTTCCTCAGGAATATCTTCTTCATCATCTTCTGTCGGACTAACAAGCCGGGAAAACAATAGCCAGTGTACGGTAACAGTATGTTCGATATCAGTACCGGAACCCTTCACTTCAAAAATAATATCAATAGCTGCAAACAAAACTAAGAGTACAGCAAGTAGGGTAAGAAGCAGTATCACCATTAAAACAGATAACATAGCTGCTCCCCGGCAGGACCATCAATAAAAATGAAGGAATCAGTCTTCAGAAGACTCATCTGTCCCTTCGCAGGGTTCTGAATCATCCTGACAGCTGTTGCCTTTCTTTGATTTCTTCATTGATCTTATCTTGTCGATAAGTCCCGGAACCGATTCCAGTAATTTTCCGAAATCTGCCTGACCGGACACAGACATAAGGCGTGTGCCTTCTGGCGAAATGACTATGAATGCCACAGGCTCTATCTTTGCACCTGCACCGCCGCCACCACCAAAGCCTTCCTCCTCACCTTTCTTCTTGCCCTCACCGCCACCGCTTCCAAATCCAAAGGAAACCTTGGTGACAGGAATAATGGTGGTATCTCCAACAACCATAGCTTCCCCGACAACAGTCTTGGTGCTCACAAGTCTTTCAAGTTCTGCGGATACTTCCTTCATAAGATCTTCAAGTGCCATACTAAAACCCCTTTAAGAATAATGGACTCTTATGTTTAATATCACTTACTGATAAAAAAATAGTCAGCAGAATATAAAAAAGTATCCCATATCCCACACATGAAAAATGTAGAAATTATAGAATCATAGTGCCATAAACCATTGGCACTATGCATTGTCCTGGAAGAAATTCATAAGAGAATATTTCACTTTCTGTGGCTCCACATCAATGAATTCTTCCCTTTCCTCAGGCGGGAATATCTCAAACACTGAGAATTTACCAAACTTTTTCGGTGCGTCCGTGGTAAAACGCCCATCCAGAAGTATCCTCACACCATAGTCATCAGGAGAACGCACGACCCTCCCCATTGCCTGGCGTATCTTACGGATGGTCGGTACCTGAACTGCATATTCCCATCCTGCACCATAGCCGAATGTATGATCATAAGCCGACTCTACCGCGTTCATTCTGTCGTTCAGGGCCGGATAGCCCACACCTACTATAATGACCGTCCTGCCCCTGCCGTCACGGTAATCGATACCTTCGCTGAGTGTTCCCCAGAGGTACGAAACAAGTACTGCCTTGTCGCCGGACTCGCCCATCCTGAAGAAATCCTCCCTTATCTCCTGGGATGAAACACCGACCTCATCAAGGAAAACAGGCACATCAACTCTGGATTCCAGTTTATTATAATACCTTCTGGCCTCGAATGAACTCTGGAAAAAGAGGATAACATTGCCTTTACTATACTCTACAGCATCGAAAATGACCTCTTCAAGAGCCTGTAAGGTCTGCGGGTCATCCCTGGTCTTTGCAAACAAAGGTGGGACTGAGACTGATAAGGTCAGTCGCTTGTCTTCAGGGAATGACGTTGCGTAAGCGATCTCGCAAGTAGGTCTTCCAATTCCCAGTGTGGATTTTACCATATCGAACGGACGCAGGGTAGCCGACATAAGTACAGCCGAGAAAACCGAATCAAACAATGGTTCCGTTACATTCTTTGGTATGCATGTGAAAAGTTCGATACGACCGTATATCTCATCACTGAGATCACGCCTGACATTGAGAACCGGATAGTAATTCAGGTTATTCGAGAGTACAAGATATGATGACAGGAAATCAGCAGCATAGCGTATGTTTGAGCGCTTAAGGACTCCGCTCAATCCTTTCTTGTATTGCTCACGATAATTCTCATCGAGCATCTCACCGAATGCACTTGCCTCAGAGAGTGTATTCTGTATCGCAGTCTCATCCCCAAAACCTGCTTCTCTTGCAAGTTTCAGGAATTTACCCTGTACCATGTCATTACGCTCGTAAGGGTCACTGATACGCATATCATACCAGTGCCTTCCAACTCTCTCCCGCTCACCGAACTTGAAACGGGAGTTGTAGACCTCACGCATGATGTTGAGAAGTATCTTCAACAGGTTGTGAGCACCGCCATCAGGCATCTGGTCCATATTGGCTTCGATTTCAGCGATCGCTTTTTCCAGCGTATGCTCTGTGATAGTGATAGATGAATGTGATCTTGCGGCAGATTCAATGTTGTGTGCTTCGTCAAAGATGACAATGACATCCTGTGGTTCCTTTTCAAGCCAGTTGAGCACTGTCATGAATATATCAGAATTCAATACATGATGGAAATTGCAGATAACCAGTTCCGCATGTTTAAGTTCACGTTTCAGCAATTCATATCCGCACATATTTTTCTGGGAAGCATATTCATTTACTTCCTCAGGGGTGCGCACATCATCGAACAACCACTGCCTGAAAGTTTCACCGTCATAACGCAGCACCTCATAAAGCTCATCACATGAGCGCTTACGAAGCTCTTTTGCTTTTTCCTCGGCCACGTCCAGCTCCTTTGAAAGAGCATCACGCAATGCGACTAATGCAGGGTCCTTTGAACGCTTATATGTCTCAAATGCAGACTTCATTTCCTGTTTTTTCAGAACGATTTCCCTTTCGGTCTCCAGAAGGTCAAAAGTATTCTCGCGTTTAAGCCTGCATTCCTCATAATCAGTCTCATTCGGACACATTGCAGCCTTTCCCTTTACCACTGCAACCTTCAGGTCGTTCGTTTGCCTGATCTCACGTGCCTCATTGATGAACTGGACCATCTGCTGATGAACATTGGTAGCTATGATTACGGTTTTCTGGAGCTGTTTTGCCACATTCAGAGAAGGTGCCAGGGCACTTAGAGTCTTACCTGTACCACACGCTCCTTCAAAAAGTATGATCTCTTTGTTTATGAGGGAAGAATGGATCTTATCCATTGCATCCTGCTGGTTTGGATAACAGGTTTCTTTCGGAAAATATTTCATGTATCCACTTTTGCCGCTCATCGAACTACCCCTATGATCTCACATTACTTAAACGGTTTTGATATAATGAAATATTACTCTGCCTGAATAACCAAACATTCAAATTCAGAGATGATACACTGGGTATGCTTATCGAATATTTTTATTATTACCGTGCTATCCTCTTTCAGACCATAATGATTTGCAGTATTTGTCACCTCATTTATTCTCACAGATACTGTAGAGTACATACTACCGTTTATGGCATCATCACCGTTGAGAATCAACTCCTCACCTGCAGACCAGACACCATCTGAAATATCCGCGTTCCTTGAGGCATATACGGGTTTCTTCCCTTCAAACAGAAGGTTATCATAACTTATGAAAACTTCACCATAGTGCCGTGTTCCGGATGGAACAACACCCTCATAACCACTCCCTTCGCCACTTATTACGATTCTTGTAGAATCTGTAAGCAAAGGATCCCCTCCTTTGTGCATCAGGCACAGGAAATTCTCGTCATACTTCACATCGTTTGGCACGCCTCCCACCGCATACTCAAGTTCGATTGAAGCCATTGGAACTTTACCTGAGAACAAAGCAATATTCCCCCCATACACCGAGGAGACTGTTATACCTGCCAATAACAGAGTCAGGAAGAGCATTAGTATGACCCCCATGACTGGCGATATACCTCCTGCATGATACTTGAAATTCAAAATATGTTTATGCACCAGTGTAATTTTGAGAGCAACTATATAAATTAATCTTAATTAAA
The DNA here is from genome assembly GCA_002507205.1 of Methanolobus sp. UBA32. GTDB lineage: Archaea > Halobacteriota > Methanosarcinia > Methanosarcinales > Methanosarcinaceae > Methanolobus. The sequence goes on from DAZF01000073.1 coordinate 7,028, forward strand.
CTAATATATTCATCATCAGTATAATACAGTTGGAATTGAAAATACAGATATCGATAGAACTGTCAAATATGGTCGACAAAAAACAATAAGAGTGCAAGCTCCTTGATTTTAAATGGATAACGATAACTTTTTATCCCACTTGTGTTATGATAGAGTGTAGAGTCCTACTAATATATTGTAGAGATATATACATATAAAAGCGAAAGCGCATTGTTATACAATGTAAAGGAGCGTAAAACAAATGGTAGCAATTATTACTGTCGATGAATGTGTCGGTTGTGGAACATGTATAGATGAATGCCCAGCAGAGGCAATTGTACTTAACGGCGACAACATTGCAATCGTTGATGCAGGCGAATGTCTGGACTGCGGTGCATGTGTTGACGTGTGCCCAACAGACGCAATAGCAATGGAATAAAAATAATATTTTATTCCATATTCTTTACTTTTCTATTCTTTTTTTTATCCCAGAGGGAGACTAATGCCAGAAGTAATCAAAGCAGGTATTTTGGGGGCAACAGGTGCTGTCGGCCAGAGATTCATCCAGGCACTTGAAAACCACCCATGGTTCGAAATAACATCACTTGCAGCATCAGAAAGAAGCGCAGGCAAGACATACGAAAAAGCAGCCAACTGGAGACTTGAGAGCAAACTTCCGGACTCCGTCAAAGACATGAAGGTGGTCCCTGTAGATCCAAAGAAGGTTGATGCTGATGTTGTATTCTCAGCACTGCCATCAGACTACGCAAAAACAGTCGAGGCTGAATTTGCGAAGGAAGGATTCGTTGTTGCAAGCAATGCATCCGCATACAGGATGGAAAAAGATGTGCCTCTTGTGATCCCTGAAGTCAATGCAGATCACCTCGGACTCATTGACGTACAGCAGGATAACCGCGGATGGGATGGCTACATCGTTACAAACCCAAACTGTTCCACAATTGTCATGGTCCCAACACTCAAACCGCTCATGCAGTTCGGACTTGAGTCAGTCACTGTTGCTACAATGCAGGCAATATCCGGTGCAGGATATGATGGAATTGCTTCAATGGCAATACTTGACAATGTTGTCCCATACATTGGGGGCGAAGAAGAGAAAGTGGAAACCGAGCCACTGAAACTCCTCGGAGAGTTCGACGGTACAGAAGTAATAGATGCTGACATCAAGATCAGTGCCTCCTGTAACAGAGTACCTGTAATGGACGGACACACCGAGAACATCTGGGCAAAGATGACACAGAACCCAACTCCCGAACAGGTAAGGGAAGCATTCCTCAATTTCAATCCAGGTCTTGGAGACCTCCCTACCGAACCAAACCCTGTCATAATCGTAAGGGACGAACCAGACAGGCCACAGCCACGCCTTGACAGGAACATGGGCAACGGAATGAGTATCACAGTAGGCCGCATAAGAGAAGGCATACGNNGCCGGGGCCAGTGTGCTCAATGCCGAGTTACTTCACAAGCTAGGTAAACTTTAAACAGGAGATATAATGCTAACTGGCAGTACAATAAGAACAATATTCATGACAATACTGTTACTCAGTTGTACTGTCACGAACGCATACGCATCTATGTTCGAACTGGAGATAGTGCCCATTTCTAAAATAAAGGAAGATCCCTCTATCTATGATAGTACGATGGCTTATCGCAAGATAAGTGTAATAGGAAATATTTCAGAATTGAGTAAGCAATCTGCAATCCTTACCGACAGCCCGTATTCGTTGAAGATCGACATATCTAAAATAGAACTTTTCGATGGGTTCAATATAAACGATCAAATTATGACTACCGGGGAATTCATATATGAACCGGTTGGAGAGAGCACATTGATACCTACATATGTTCTCCATTATCCAATTGAGGATATGGGACTCATTAATATCAGTAACATTGTCAGTGATTCATCTGCCTATAATGGACGATACATGACCGTCGTAGGAAATGTATCCAGCCGCGAGATGAGCATGGGAAGATATACCATCACTATTGCGGACAACGAGAATAATGCCTTGAAAGTTTATTATTATGGATCAACAGACCTTGGAATAGGAGATGTCATTAAAGTCTTCGGACTTTACAATGGCAATGCCCTCCACAGTGAAAGTATGACCCTGGACAGGTCACCACTGTCACTCACAACACTTGTTCCCGGATTTTCTTCAATCATGGGAGCTATCGCGATCCTATCTCTGGCGTTACTTTTAAAATCAAAACAGCGTAACGACTAGAGATTATCATGTTAATTATATTATCAGTCGGTGGATCAATACTGGCAAAAGAACTTAGTCCGGATAGCTTTCTCGGATATGCTGATGCGCTAAAAGAGCTTGCAAAAGAGCATGAGATAGTAGTGGTAACCGGAGGTGGCGCCGCTGCAAGAGATTACATCAATGTGGCTCGCAGCACAGGTGCAAATGAGGTAGAATGCGATTACATCGGTATTGACATAACCCGCCTGAACGCAAAGTTGCTCATTTCTGCAATGGGAGATGCCGCATATCCTGAGCCTCCAAAGGACTACAAACAAGCCCAGGAAGTATTATCTTCCGGAAAAATAGTAGTCATGGGAGGAGTGATCCCCGGTCAGACAACCGATGCAGTAGCAGCAATCCTGACCGAATATCTTAAAGCGGACCTGTTGGTCATAGCCACAGCCGTTGACGGAGTATATTCTGCAGATCCCCGCAAGGATCCACAGGCTACCAAATATGAGACAATGACAGCAAAACAGCTCGTAAACACAGTGATGACGACAGAAATGAAAGCAGGATCAAAATCACCTGTCGACCCACTTGCTGCTAAAATAATAGAGCGCTGCAACATTGAAACTATAGTGATGGAAGGTAGTGAGCCACAGGATGTCCTGAAAGTCATCTTGCAGGAAAGCGAGAAGAACAGTGACAAAAAGGGCGTATACCTTGGAACCAGAATAATCGGTTAAATTAAAGTTAAAATACAACTTGTGGCTTCTTAGATGTAAGCCACAAGATAATCAGATGTCTTCTTGGGTGTTTCCTTACAGGAAACAACTTCTTTTAGCTTCTGATTGGACTTTTTGAGCGATTCGATGGTCTGCTCAAACTTTTTCATTTGCTCTTTTGCCTTTTGGACCTTCGCGTTTTCAACTGCGAGCTTTTCCATCAGGACTTTGCGCTGCTCTTCAGGAATTTCTGCAGTGTTGATCTGTGATTGATAAGTTAAAGAGAGTTTTACGTATTTACGAAACATCTCGTTCATGAGATCAAGGTCATTTTCCAGTTCTGCAATTGTTTTTGCCATACGAATGTCACACTCCTTTAAGCGAAAGGCCTCTATTGATAAGTTGGTTATATCTAAAACCCCGCAAACCATACGCCTACACTTAGAGGGTATAAATACAGACATATAAATATATCGATTCTTTAGAATATAATCACCATCATTATTATGATGGTCAAAAAGAATAAAAATAGAAATTAACAGATAGGATTCTTAGTCAGATCACACAACTGGAAAGTTGTTACTCTGGGATTGGCTGCAAGTGTTGCCATGAACTCTTCCTTGCATGAACTGGGCATATCAACAAATCCCCTGTCCTTTTCTATGAAATCCACTATTGGGACATTGTCCGGAATTTCTACAACATCATAACCGTTTATCCTGAACATTGCCTCCAGAATATCGATCTTTTGATCCCTCTGACCTTCATTGACAAGCTCTATTACCATATTGTCATTTGCTTTTTTATTGTTTTCACGATCTTCAAGCACTGCAAGTCCTGCTTTCATAGCATTCGATGCTGCAAAGATGTGAAGAAGACATGCATTACCCTCTTCGAACATATCACCAACTGCTTTCATGCCTTCGAGAAATCCTTTCTCTATAAAGTCGTCTATATCCATACCCACTTTGAGAGCTTCCATTGCTGCGTTTTCCGCGCCCTTCTCATCAAAATCCAGAATCGAATTCTTTGCATTTTCTATGATTTGTGTTGTAATTTTTTGTTGAGACAATATACCATCTCTTTGACGTGTATCAAGTAATCCTAAATTGCAATTGGTATGTGCAAATTCGTAATAAATTTGACAAAAATCTAATAATATATAATAGTAGCGACTTAAAAGCAGATATTTATCACGAATATACATAATAAAATAATAATATCACAAAAAAATGCTGTATTTTCAGATTATGAACAAAATGAGAAATTGAATAGAATAAAGAGAAACAATGATAAAATATAACTAAATTTCAGAAAGAACTTCAAAATACAGAAAATATAAGAAAATGCATCCATGAAGGATGCAAAATAAGAATTTACTTTCCAAGAACTATCCTTGCGATATCGTCACCGACATCTGAAGTTCCTGCAGAGCCACCCATGTCATAGGTGCGGACCTTTGCCTCAAGGATGTTAGTCTCGATAGCGGAGACAATAGAATCTGCAGCTTCCTTTTCGCCGAGCTGTTCTATCATCATAGCGCCTGCCCAGATGGTAGCGATAGGGTTGACCTTGTTCATTCCCTTGTACTTTGGTGCAGAACNNATCGAACATACTGGTACCCTCAGGGTTGATGTTTCCACCAGGTGCAAGTCCAAGTCCTCCCTGGACCATTGCGCCAAGGTCAGTGATGATGTCACCGAACATGTTTGGAGTTACAACAACATCGAACCACTCAGGATTCTTCACGAACCACATGGTCATTGCATCAACGTAGTTGAAGTCTGTGGTGACATCAGGGTGTTCTGATGCAATACTTGTAAATTCTTCCCTCCAAAATCCGTATATGTCGGAGAGTACATTTGCCTTGTCAACAGATGATACATGCTTCTTGCTCTTCTCAGCAAGATCGAATGCGTACCTGATAACTCTCTGTGTACCTTCTTTTGAGATCATACCGATCTGGTAGCCAATCTCCTCACTGTCAGTCTCGATATCAAGACCGAACTTTGCAGAGTAAAGGGATCTTGAGACTTCCAGAACGTCCTTGCTTTCGCCCTTCTTTGCACGTCCACCGATACCGATGTAAAAGTCCTCGGTGTTTTCCCTGACAACTGTAAAGTCAATGTCTGCGGGGGTCTTGTCCTTTATAGGTGTCCAGACACCCTCAAGCAACTTGATCGGACGAAGGTTCACATACTGGTCAAAGTAAAACCTGGCAGCAAGCAATACACCTTTCTCAAGGACACCTGGTGCCACCCTTGGATCACCAATTGAACCAAGGTAAATAGCAGAATACTTGGAAAGCTCTTTCAGGGAATCTTCTGAGATGAGTTCACCTGTTGCGAGATAATGGTCAGCACCGTGTGGGAACTCTATCCATTCAACATCAAATCCAAATCTCTCACCTGCAGCATCGATTACCTTACGGCCTTCAGCAATGATCTCGGGTCCTATACCGTCTCCTGGAATTACAGGTATTTTATACTGTGTCATAATTACTCCTAAGATAAGATCTTCTTGATAGTTACAAATATATGATCAGAATGTGATCAGATAATTTGCCTTGTGTATTCGATCAGGCCACCGGCATCCATAATTCCCCTGACGAAATCCGGCAGAGGTGTTGCCTGATACTTCTCGTTCTTTGTGACGTTGGTGATCTCACCTGAAGCAAAATCAACAGACAGTTCATCACCGTCATCTATCCTGTCAGTGTCAGGACACTCAAGAAGTGCCACACCGATATTAATGGAGTTCCTGAAAAAGATACGTGCAAATGATTTAGCGATCACACAGCTTATCTTTGTTCCTTTCAGTGCAATTGGAGCGTGTTCTCTTGAAGAACCGCAACCAAAATTGTTACCGGCAACAATGATGTCACCTTCTTTGACCTCTTTTGGGAATTCAGGCCTTACACCTTCAAAAGCATGTGCAGCAAGCTCTTTGGGGGTATTCATGATAAGATACCTTCCCGGAATCACAGCATCCGTATCAACATCATCTCCGAATTTCCAGACTCTTCCGTTCATATTTCCACCTGATTAAGATTATTAATGATTATCAATACTAAAGTTGAAACTATACCTTAGATATCATTATAGTAAATAATACTACTGGCAAATTGGGACTTTCACAAATATCCCATATAGTTAACTGCAAATGGTCCAGGAGCAGGCCATAACGAAAAATCATTAGTAATAACAGACCCAAGTTAAAGCAGATGGTCAGCAAGAAGGATCAAGTCATACTTTCCATACTGCAAAATGGAGCAAGGACGCCAATATCAGAGATAGCTAAAGAAGTTAATCTCAGCGAGAACGGAGTCAGATACAGACTTGAAAAACTGGAAGATGAAGGATACATCAAAAATTATACTGTATTATTGAATCCTAAAAAATTTGGCAAACATACATTTGCGATATTCAATCTGGAAATGGAACCTAAAAAAACAAACGAAAGCATAAAGAAACTCATGCAGATCGATGAATTCATCAAAATATACCAGACAACCGGCCAATACTCTATCAAAGCATTCGGTCTTTTCAATGATGAAGAGGAGTTGACCAGCTTCATAAACAATCATCTTCTCTGCGAGATTCCCGTGCAGAACTACAGTGTAGAGATCATAACCAGAAGCATCAAGGACAGTATATATTACGTCTGATCAAAGCTTTTTATACCAGACATTCATGCTTTCAATGCCCCCGGAAATATTGGTATTGTTTACAAGGATTCCGGCATAGATGTAGGAATGGCGTGAAAAAACCGTATTCATACCATATGACCTCGCTCTTGCAATGGTATACGCTGTTTTGATCCCTTTTTCGCGCATATTATTTTCCATTTTGTCCAACAGATAATAAGAATAGCCTTTTCCCTGTGATTCAGGAAGTGTTGCAAAATCGGTCATTTCAACATTACTGTTGGCAACATCCACCTCACATGAAGAAACAGCAACGAGTTTTCCATTTTTCCTTATTCCGAAATAAACAAAATTCTCATACATTGTCTTAAGCAAATAAGTGGCATCACTTATTGGAAAAGGATAACTTGGGAATACCCGACTGTACAGGTCGGCCATCTCCGGCGTGTCAGCTTCATCGCAAACAATAAATTGTTCATCATCTGAAAGTCTCACATCTTTGGGCACATTGAATTTTGATATCGCAGCTTTCAGAACATAAGCATTCTCCTGAGAATCCGGTTCCTGCATACGAACCTGTGAAAGGTACTTTGCCATGAAACTGGCATCTTCATCACCGTTGAAGAAGCCAGGTATAATGGCCTCTTCAATGTGATCCCTGTTCAGAAAGTGCTCCTTTGCAGATGCAGGTATCTTGGAAAATATCTTTGAATAATTGTTTTCCTGCGCAATTCCTTCAATGACAGATGGCAAATACTCAAAGTCATCTGTCGCAAGCTTCATGAGATACACACGGTCATTGAATGGACCATGTTGTATCAGAGAACCTGCGACCTTTTCAATACGATCACGCAACGTTCCTTCTCTCCATGCGCGCGGTATCTTCTGGTACCAGACTCAATGCATCATCATAATCTGATAAGAGGCTTGCAATTCCTACTGATTTTGATTCCTTTGCCTCGTCAAGTTTTAACTGCAATTTGCAGTCATCACATTTGCGATCGCAATACACAGCTTCGTATGAATCCGGTTCTGCATATGAAGTGATCACACCCTCATAGTTTCTCAGGATAACCTTGTTCGTGGACCAGGAGATGAGATAATTTGGCATAACAGGGATCTTCCCACCACCACCGGGAGCATCTATAACATAGGAAGGAACTGCAAAACCACTTGTATGACCAATCAGGTTTTCCATTATCTCCATACCTTTGCCAACAGATGTCCTGAAATGTGTCAGACCTTCCGAAAGGTCACACTGGTATAGATAATATGGCCTGACCCTGTTCTCCACCAGCTTATGGAAGAGTCTCTTCAGTATCCTGTAACAATCATTAACACCCGCAAGCAGGACCGTCTGGTTACCCAGCGGGATTCCACCGTCTGCAAGTTTTCGCAGGGCTGCCCTTGAAGAAGCCGTGACTTCACGCGGATGATTGAAATGAGTGTTTACCCATACAGGATGGTGTTTTTTCAATACATTCACAAGATTGTCAGTTACACGGTATGGAAGAACAACGGGCATTCTGCTGCCAATTCGTATGACTTCCACATGTGGAATGGCCCTGATTTCTGTGAGAATCCAGTCCAGATACTCGTCTGAAAGCATGAAAGGGTCGCCTCCCGAAAGCAGGACATCCCTTACTTCCGGGTGGGTGGCTATATATTCAATTCCCTGAAGGACTTCATCTTTTATGGGTATTGAATCCACATCACCCACTTTTCTTTTTCTGGTACAGTGCCTGCAATACATAGAACAGACGTTGCTTATATGGAAAAGCACCCTGTCAGGATACCTGTGTGTAATTCCCGGTACCGGGCTGTCGTGATCTTCACTTAAAGGGTCTTCCATGTCATTGCAGGAAAGAATGAGTTCATTGGGTGAAGGGAAGGATTGCATGAATATGGGATCGTTCCTGAAATCCTCTACCTCAATGAGTGAAAGGTAGTAAGGAGTTATGGATAACGGAAATGTATCCAGTGTTTTCTCAAGTGCTTCTCTTTCATCTGCTGCAAATTTGATGTTAAGAAGCGTTTCAAATGTATCAATATCGGTGACTGAATGTCTCAATTGCCATTTCCAGTCATTCCACTTTGCGAGGGGTTCCTCAGAATCAATTCTATCTACAATGTTTTGTTGCCTTGTTTCGTATGATTTCATCGAATCACTTATCAATATAGGATTTTACTTTACAGAAGATAATGAAAACAGAATACCACAGAATAAATAATTCCGAACTTTGGAACAATTGTTCACCACAACCAATTATCTGTGGCTGATCTTCTATATTTACATATACATGTCTTGTTCATCATAAAGAAGCTATTATAATAATATAAAAGTTATCTGATGATTCCGCAGATATACAGACATGTTTGTGCAGAAACAGAATAAAGCAGAATTAAGAGATTATTGCCGGATCATCCCCACCATGCCAGCTAAGGCGAGGTCTCATCCTTATTATGTGAGCCGCTTCCGTATTGTCATCCACAACAAATGCTACTCCTTTCTCAGAGCCCATTTTCATGATTGAATCGCCAAAATTTTCCTTCATGTACGTCGGCCTGACAGATTCAAGGACACTTATATCATCCTGGGATGTAAGCCGATGACATATAACGATATCTGATTGCGAAAGTACATCCGGGTGTATGGAAGAGGGACGCTGGGTTGCAAGAACCAGTGACAGACCGGGTTGCCGACCCTGTTTTAACCACTCATTCAACAGGACATCCGAAGCAAGAGTGCTGCCCCCGGATGGTAAGAACTGCTGAGCTTCGTCGATGAACAGCCATACCATGGGAATCCCCTTTTCAATATCTTTGTCACCCATCATTATCCTTTCATAGGACCGTCTGGCTTCAAGCCTTAAATGATAGATGCTCCGGGCAATGGAACTGACCAGTGCAGACCTTACAGCTTCATTTCTTATCGTACTTACATCAATAACAGATGTAGAACCGCCTTTTACCATTCCCTCAATACCCTCGCTTTTCTCAGCGAATATACCCCATGCCACAGCAGCTCTGGAGTGATTTTCCACGGCACCTTTTGTAGTTACTTCAGAACGTTCATCCTCCATTACCAGATCGAGAATATCATCAAAGGAAAAGGAAGGATTCTTTTTCAGGTCATCAATGATCCTGATGATAAGCACCCCGGCTGGAGAAACTGCCTCTATACCAAACAATTTGCACCACTCATATCCAGACATTTGTGATATTGGGATAGATAGAGGCTTTACCACGATATGACGTGCTTCATAACCTCTCAGACTTCCGGCAGGTACGAAAATATCAATATCAAATCCCCTTGGCATAAGTTCCCATTCATCAACGACGGACGTTTGCATTTCATTGCCCTTGCCCAGTGTCCAGAAGATTCCCATGGTATCGATGACAACAGAAGAAACATTATCTTTAATAGTGTCAGGAAGCATCATCAGCTCTTCCATGAGAACTGCCATTGTATATGATTTACCATATCCCCTTTTTCCTGCAATGAATATAGCATGAGGGTGATTCACATCAAGTGAAACATGGGAACCTGAAGACCTGTCACGTGCAAGATACCTTCCCAGATAAAGGAGAACATCTTCACAATTCCCACCGAGGATGTATTGCTGTTTTGAAACACCTGCTGTTAAAGAAACGTCCATAGTGAGTGGAAAAGTAATATCACAGTATATATTACTTTTCATTTGCCTCTAAATTGTCAAATATCCAACCTTAAAAAATTAAAATGACATACAGACGACATTGAAAAATAAAAAAAGGGACATGAATAAATTGACAAAATATATATAGGCCTACCTATATGTAGGGAGACGAGGAATCTCCGTCATCACATCATTCCCCTCTGATGCATTGATTCTTAAATGTATCATACCCCAAACTTCACCCAAACCATCATTATGTGAGGTTCCTCTTTTAATCATTTTTTACACGCGAGATAATTCCCCTTGCAGCTAGCACCCCGGTTGCTGATGAATTGATCAGGTCGCGTGAAAGTCCCGCACCATCGCCTGCAACGAACAGATCACGGATATTGGTCTGCATTGTGCGATCAACATCTATTTTAAGCGAGTAGAACTTCACCTCGGGAGCATACAAAAGAGTGCAATCAGAATCAACGCCTGGAATTATTTTGCTCAGCACTTCCAGGCCTTCGATTATGTCCATCACTATCCTGTGAGGCATTGCCATTGAAATGTCCCCTGGCGTGACATCTTTGAGGGTGTTGATAACCGCATTTCTGGAAATGTGTTCTGCTGTTGACCGTCTGCCCCTCCGCAGATCCCCGAGTCTTTGTAAAACAGGTTTGCCACCACCAATTGTGGTTGCAAGCTTTGCCACTGATCTTGCATATTTGATTGTATTTTCCATAGGTCGTGTCAGTTCCACATGCACAAGGAATGCAAAATTAGTATTCTCAGACTCCTTACTATGCATAGAATGCCCGTTTGTTGCAACAAAACTCCCATACTCTTCCTTTACAACAAAACCATGCTCATTTGTGCAGAAAGTCCTCACAAAATCATCATACCTGCGCGTATATATGTGGAACTTCGGGTCGTGATTTATCCTGGTAACAGGGTCCATGATTATTGAGGGGACTTCCACCCGTACACCGATATCAACCCCGCTGTAGGAATATTTGATTGAATGACGGTTCACAAGGCAATCCATCCATTCATATCCCACCCTACCAGGAGCCAGTATAGTATACCTGGAATTGATCATCCTGTTTTCCAGAAGCACACCTTTGCATTCCCCATCATCTACAAGAATGTCTTTTACCTTCGATTCAAGAAGAAAGGAGATGCCCTTCGATTCAAGTTCGTCCTTCATTCTGGAAATAAGAGCCGCAGAATGATCAGAGCCTATGTGCCGCTGCTTTATATCTATAAACTTGGCACCTGCAGAAGCAGCCCTGCGCTTTAGCATATCTGCATCATCACCTGAAGCAATATAGGATTCCTGAGGCACCCCATATTTCAGATATACATTATCGACATAATCCACAAGTTCCCAGGCACTTTCATCATCACCGGTAAGATCTGCCAGATTTCCACCGATGTCAGGTCTCAGGTTCAGCGTCCCATCAGAATAAGCTCCTGCACCTCCAACTCCACAAAGAATGGAGCATGGAGTACAATGCTCACATGATAGAACAGAGGACATCGGGCAATGCCTATTATCGATGTCCTTACCCGCATCAACTACAATTACTTTCAGACCAGTACCTGTAAGCTCATGAGCTGCAAAAAGTCCGGCAGGTCCTGCGCCTACAATTACAACATCATAATCATCTGTTGCGTCAGAAATAGTATCACACCCATGGTCCCCTTCAGAAAATGAGGACCATAGGTATTATTGTAAGTATTAAGATAAGATTTTATCCAGCTGACCGGTGGAACTTGCGATCTTTATTTCCTGGGCAATTCTTTTGCCGGTGGAGAGATCCGGTTCGATCAGGTCAGAATAAGGTGAGCCTGCAAGATACAGGTTAGTACCTGCAACTATGCGGGCGGATATTTCAAAGACCTTGATCTCAAGCTTGTCCGTAACTACGGTTTCCAGACAGAAAGGACCTATCATACCATCAAACAGCTCCAATGACTGCTCAACTACCTTTTCACCAATGCTGAATATCTTTGGCAGCAGTGATTCCCTTGCAACAAGAGGAACATTTCCTGTTACCACATAGGTTGGGATGATGTCCGCCTCTGCAAGTTCGCGTGGTGAACCGAGCCTGAATATCTCATCTGCGTTAGATTCCACCCTGCGGTCCATACTGAGCATTTCAAGGATACCGGTGCTTAGTTTATAGCCATCCTCCCTTAGCGGGGAATAGAAGAAGTGAAGGTAATATCTTGTGCCTACAATGAATTCCTGGATAGTGAATTTCTCTTTTGGGTCAACATGTTCCTTGAACTCTTCATAGTTCTTGGCAACAAAGAAACCGCGTCCACCTTTTGCACCGTGGTACTTGACCATAACAGGACCATTGATCTCTTCAGGTTTAACGAGTTTTGGCATCTCAAGACCTGCGCCTTCCAGCCATTCACGTTCCATTTCCCTGTCAGATTCCCATTCAAGAACTGCCCTGTTACCAAAGGTAGGGATAGCCATTTCAGCAAATGCGTCAGTGCCCATGTACTCTACAAAAGAGCCGTGCGGAATGATAATTGCGTTCTTCGACCTGAGTTCACCGAGGATGTTTGGTATGTCCGCATAACTCTCAATAACGATGTATTCATCCGGTTTTGCCAGTGGAAAAGCATCATAGAATCTTGGAGGTTCTTTCACACAGATCCCTATGGTCTTGAAGCCTTCCTTTCTTGCGCCGTAAAAAATCTGAAGGCTTGAGTGAGAACAAACTGTGGCAATGCTCAGAGCATTCAGGTCGTAGTTCTCAACAATTTCCATTATTCGTTCTTTAGTGATCATAGTGTAATAGCCCCTAGAATTTATCCCATATTGTTCTAGCTATTCTTTAACTTTACGAGTTACGCCCGATTATAGTGAAGACTTCAAACAGAATTGAAGTTAAAGGAAACGATATAAGCCTATGCTTATATAGTGCATCATATGGGAGAGAAAGACGAAAGTACGAGTTCTGAAAAAGTGCTCATTGTACCTCTGAATGAGGACTCAAAAAAGATCACCCAGATACTTTCCAATGAAAAAGCAATGAAAATGCTTGAGATCCTTGCAGACAAGCCAATGTCTGCCAGTGATGTGGCTGAAAAACTTGATATTCCGCTTACCACTGTCAAATACAACCTTGACGGATTAATAGAAGTAGACCTCATAAAGGTCAGAGAAACAAAGTGGAGTCGCAAGGGAAGAGAGATTAAGATATATGAACCTGTGCAAAAACTGATCGTTGTCGCACCAGGGGGCATGAAAAACGACAGAACATCCATCATAAGCATGCTCAAAAAGTACCTGGGCCTTATTGCAGGAGCAGTTTTTGCGGCCACGGGACTTGAGGCCATAACAAGAAACCTTAGTTTGGGAGCAGGGCCTTCAATAGCACAGGATACTGCCACAGCCCCTATGTTTGATGAGGGACCAATGGCAGCCATGTCCAAGGACATTCCACAGGAAGAAGTCATGGCCGATGTTTTTGCAGAGAACGGTGAAGCGCCGGAACTTGAGACACCGGAAGTAGAGGTTGAAAATTTTGCAGGGGCTGAAATGCCAGTAGATGATTCTGCCATGGGTGTTGCTGTCGACGAACAGACGGTTTCAGCAGATATCACTGATTATGACGTGCCCACCGAGTCATTTAGTTCAGATGCTTTGCCTGTTGATGACGTAAGTCCGGAGATGCTTGCAGCATCTGCGCCAAATGGAACAGATGCAGGAGCCGATATTTTGAGGGAAGGCATGATATCGAATGCCACAAACCAGACTCATACAATCCCTGCATCAAATGCATTCACTGACAATATGACCGCTATGGCAGAACCTGCATCAGGAATATTCCAGCAGGGAATTCTATCACATGTCAGCATATGGTTTTTCTTCGGATGCATTTTCGTTATCGCTTTGTTGTTCGTAAGAGAAATGTATTATAGAAAAAAGAACATATGAAGCCAGAGTGATGGTATGAGAATTGCTCTGAAAATAGCATATGTAGGCACCGGATATCATGGATCACAGGTTCAGCCGGATGTTGCAACAATAGAAGGCGAGCTGTTCAATGCGCTCACGCAGCTTGAGATAATAGATGATCCGAAATCTGCCCGCTTCTCAAGTTCCGGAAGGACAGACGCAGGAGTACATGCCAGAGAACAGGTAGTGGCATTTAATACCGACAAGCCTAACCTTGCCATACCGAGGGTGATCAATTCCAAGCTCCCAAACTCAATATGGGCATGGGCATATGCGGAAGTTCCCGATGACTTTGATCCTAGAAGATGGCCGGTCAGCCGTAAGTACCGATACATCATGAGCGGGGAACAATACGACATTTCCAAGATAAGGGCTGCTTCCAAGATTCTTGTTGGAGAGCATGATTTTGCAAATTTCTGCAGCAAAGATGAAGACAAGAGCACTGTCCGCAATGTCGAAAGAATAGATGTGCGTGTAAGCGGAACCCTGACAAAGATCGATATACAGGCTAACAGTTTCCTATGGAACATGGTCAGGAAGATCGTCTCTGCCCTCACAATGGTGGGAAGCGGAGTAAGGGACGAGGAGTGGCTGAATCAGATGCTTGACCCCGAATCTTACGAAGAGGGGCTGGAACCTGCTGCTGCGTACGGGCTAACCCTTATGGAAGTGGAATATCCACAACCCATTGAATGGTGTGAGGATGGTTATGCCATTAGAAGGGCCAATGAGAATGTACATGATTACCTGGTTCGCTACCGTGTCATGGCAGAAGTAATGGACCATCTGGTCCCTAAAGAATGAAATTTACTTTTTTATCTACAAATGCATCTCCAGGCAAGTATCAGGGACATGGTCATAGACTATGAGTTAATACGCAGGGATGTGAAAAATCCCAGACTTGAGTTTCGGGACCAGCAGTTGTACCTGATAGTACCGCATGCCCACAAGGACCATGAAAAGATCATTCAAAGGCACAAAAGATGGATATACAACAGGTACTCCCGGGTACAGAAATTAAAAGAGATATCACAGGATGTTGAGCTGGTGGCTGGAAGGTCGGTCGAGGAGCTAAAGGAACTTGTAAACTCCTTTATCGCAATGATCGGGAATGAACTTGGGGCAAAGCCACAAAGGATCGGGTTCCGGAAAATGAAAACTAAGTGGGGAAGCTGCAGTTCCAGAGGAAACCTGAATTTTAACAGCCACATGAGACACCTGCCGGACAGGATCATCGAGTATATCGTTTTCCATGAGATGGTACACCTCATCGAACTCAACCACAGCCATCGGTTCTGGAATCATATTAAAGAACGTTTTCCCGAATATAAGGAATACGAGACAATGCTTGCAGCATACTGGTCCCTTATACAGAAGCAGTGTATTGGTCAGTCCTTATAAAGAATCGTGAAGGTCCTTGTAAGGCTCTTGTGAACTTTCTGTGTGAACACATCCGCAACTCTGAAACCTGCATTCTCTGCAAATTCGATCACCTTGACCTCTGATACAACCACTGCAAGTTTTCCCTGCCTGAGTACCCTGTACATCTCGGCGAATGAATCACTATACAGGTGATGCAGGGATTCTGCCCTTATGGCTGCTGAACGGCCATATGGAGGATCGGTCACTATTGCATCGACACATGAATCCTTGAGAGGAACACGGCACGCATCGCCCACCAGCAGGGAATAGTCAGTGTCATATTCATCAAGATTCAGCCTGGCACCATGAGATATCTTATGGCGGACTTCGATACCGATCACATGAGCACCTACCAGTCCGGCTTCCACAAGAATACCAGCCGTACCGCTAAAGGGATCAAAGAGGGTTTCTCCTTCTTTCACCTGTGAAATGTTCACCAGCGCCCTTGCAACTCTGGGCATGAGCACACCGGGATAGAAGAATGGTTTCTTATGGGGTGCACGGTGCTCGTATTCACCCCTGTCAACAGAAGCCACGACCGTACCAAGGATTGCCCTGTCGGTCATTACAAAACGAAATGTTACATCCGGATTCCTGAGATTTGCCCGGAAACCTTTGCGGAAAATGCTGCCACCAAGCATGCCTTCAATATATTCCCTGTTGACATCACCGTGATGTCTGATCCTTTTTGCACGCACAACATATGTCTGGCCTTCGGACAAATGCCCGGACAGATCCGAGGCATCGCACATTGATATAATGGACTCATTGTCCACGTCACAGATTCCCACTACTTTCAGTATATGATGGGACATGGCAAGCCGGTCTGCGATAAAAATAAGTTTCTCATCGACATCCTCGCCTTCAATATCAAGAACAAGGCACTGATCTAAGAAAGCATGCTCTCTGTACTCAAGACCTACCATTGAAAGACATGCAAATACCTCTTTACATGGCAGAACGGCGTGCTCCCCGGATAACTCAAAAGCATACAGCATAATAACTGCAATAGAGAATAGAAGTACTATTTAAAGCGTTTCAATGAATAGCCGGGTGAAAACAAAATGGGAAATGTATGAGTTATCAGAACATCAGTTCCAGTGCCTCTTTCCCTGTCATGCCTACCTTGATACCAAGGTTTATGGCTTTCTGGGTAGCACCAATAACAAGTGCCTGAAGAACATCATCAAAGGTACTGACACCTTTTACCTTAACTGCGACATCACCGAGGGCACCTGCTGATTCCATATCAAGATAACCGCACATAACAAAGCCCTTGTCTGCCCGGATAACAAGCAAAGGAGCATTCTGCATCTGGAAACCAAGACCGAGAGCCGATCCGTTATCAAGTTCTATTTTCTCAACCAGCATAGATGATCACTGATTCCGTAGTGAACCTAAGAGACATTAAATGTATCGGAGTTCAACATCCCAAGTAGCCTGTCTGTAAGTCCGGGAAACATCGTATCAAGTAGTGAAGAATCCACTTTGGAAACATTGGCAGGGGTCGCATCTGCTACAATTTTCTCTTTTTCCTTAACAGGAGGTTCTTCAATTAAGAAATCAATAACAAGTTCACCGGTAAATCCAAACTGACCGGAGATACGAGTCCCTTTTGAACTTTCTTTTATGGATTTGTCATCAATGCCTTCCACTGAAATGAGTTTCATTTCTGAGGGAAGATCTATGACCACATTTGTCCCGGGTTCACCCTGGAACCACATGTTTGAACCGGATTCTGAAAGTGGTGTTTTGAAATCATAAAATGTCTGATACTTGTTGATTATGTCTTTTTCCTCGCCAACAGGTCCGATAAGTTCAGTGGACATATCAGATTCCACTCTCAAAAGGGTAACGTTCTTTGAGGAGTTGTCTATTTTCACATCCATATTTTTCTCTATGGACTTCTGAAATGATTCGCTGGTACTTACATCGGCCTTAAGTAATTCCCATGCACTGACAAACCTGTCATTGTCCCCGAATTCCGCATCAATGAAGGCCTTGAATATCACTGACCGGTCACCGGAATATGTTTCAGTGTACTCCCAGACCATGCTGTCGGCATTTACATTGATGCTGTTATCCCATTCATATGCAGCACTTGCCGGAATGGATAACATTGAAAATAACACGACGAACAATAATAGATTTCCAATCCTCAATCTTATCTCATCCCGTTTTTTATTTATTATAGGGTTGTAACTTCACACCCGTCATCTGTGACTATGACTGTGTGCTCTGTCTGGGAAACCATTCCCCCGCCTACTTCCTTGAGTACCGGATATGAATGAACGATTCCTGCCTTTTCAAGTTGCATCAGGGCAAAATCAAGCTGAGGAGTTTTAAGCCATCTCTTTGCGAATGGAAGCGTCCTGTATGGTTCGAGTTCTTTAAGGAGGGCTCTTGCTGCCGGCAAACGTACAGGTTTTCTGTTTATGACCTGGAATATCTCTGTGAGGGAACCATCCACAACCTTCCCAACACCATCTGTGGCAAAGGGCTCTATAGCTATGAAGTCACCTGTTTTAAGTACAACACCTTTGCTTACCCGCCTGTTGGGTATACTTGGGTGTGCGTGAGGAATATACTGCGCAAGTCCGTGACCTGTAAGATTACCTACTGGCTTATAACCGTGAGCGATAATCGCATCCTCTATGGCAGCACCGATGTCTGCTGTGTCCACACCGCTTCTTACTGTATCGATAGCGGCTTTAAGCCCTTCCTCAGAAGCCTTAACAAGGTCACCGTAGTTACCTGAAAGATCGATCGTAATGGCAGAATCTGCGATGTAACCATCCACATGGACCCCAAGATCAAGTTTTATCACATCTTCACCAAAGACAGTTTCATCTCCTGCAAGGGGAGTTGCATGTGCTGCCTCATCATTACGGGAGATATTGCATGGGAAAGCCGAACCATCAGCTCCAAGCTCTATAGCCCTGCTCTCCACAAAATCGGCAATTTCAAGCAGGCTGACACCTACCTTAATTCTGTCTCTTGCCTCACTTCTTACCTGTGAGAGTATCTTTCCTGCTTTGACATATTTATCGATGATCACATCGATATCCTTTACTTTATCAGCCATTTGAAATCTCCTTTAAGCACTTGTTGTCCCGGGACTAATATACAAATTTCTTTTCCATCTCAGTGAGGTTCTCAAAACCATCAGATGTCACAAGAATCAGGTCCTCGAGACGTATGCCCCCAACATCAGGATAGTATAATCCCGGTTCGATGGTGATGACATTTCCTTCTTCAAGTTCAACATCACTATTACCTACAAAAGGAAGTTCATGTATCTCCAGTCCGACACCATGTCCTGTGGAATGGATGAAACCTACATTTGAACCTTCCCTGATAGTATCATATCCTCTCTCTTTGAACACGTCACAGACTGCGTTGTGTATCTCACTGCATTTTACACCCGGCTTTACCATTTCTATTCCGGCTTTCTGTGCTGCCAGGACAGCTTCATACATGTCCGCGAGCTTCTCGGAAGGTTCACCTTTGAGCACTGTCCGGGTCATGTCGGCATAATATCTTTCCCTTTTGCTGCGGGGGAAGATGTCAATGACAATGGGCTCATTGGCCCTGAGAGGACCCGTGCCTTCCCAGTGAGGATTTGCAGAACCCGTTCCACCGGCAACTATGGTACTCTCCGCCTCACAGCCATGTTCAAGAAGAGTTATATCTATTTCCTTGCGAATCATTTCAGAAGTCAGGGCAAAGCCGTGGTAATTGAGTACGCCTTCGACATCTTCAGACTTCCTGACCATCTCAGCCGCTGCTTTCATTGCTTTATTACAGGCACCCTGGACCTTTTTTATTATCTCTATCTCAGAAGGATCCTTTCGTGAGCGCAACTGGGCAAAAGGACTTTTGATGGCTTCTATGGAAAAACCTTCTTCCTTAAGGGTCTGGGCAATATGATATGGAAAATTCCGTGGAACTGCCACCCTTCTTGCACCTTCCTTTTGCAGGATCTCTGCAAGGCAGTCACAATAAGCAAGAGCCGGGTCTTTTCTTTCCTTTACTTTTGACCTGTAGTCACAACCCTGTAACGTGCGGATATCAGACACCCTGGACTCGATATCTGCCCTGCCTTTCTCCATATCAGAAATAAGGATCGTTTCAGTACCATCTTTTGTATAGAAGTAAGCAAACTCGTCTGAAGCGGAGAAGCGACTTGCATAATAAATGTCTGCGTTGTTCGAATTCCCCACCATCAGATATGAATCTGATTTGTGGCTTTCCAGAGCTTTGGAAATATCGATGGGAACTTTTGTTGAGGTCATAATATTATCTAGTAGTTACTAGTACAAAATTGTTATCAAATGTACAGCTCGAAAAGGCAGCAGGAAATCCCGGATTATCTTAATCCATACATACTTTAAATAATTCCATGTACACAGCATTGTGAGTCATACTACATACTACACGTATTTGTGCACATAAACATCCGACATATCCACATCCCAATTATATACAGCTCCATGAATAGCAAGTATTATGCACAACGCAAACCAATACGTTTCGCAATTTGCAAATATATCTGATTTCCTCAAGGATGTCAAATATATCATATTGTTCTACGTACTTGGTGATTTCCTGACAACTGCCCGGGCCCTCAACTATGGGTTTGAAGAAAATAATTTCCTGGCCGCGATATTCCAGAGCTATGGCGTAGAGTCCCTTCTGATCCTGAAGGTATTCTTCCTTGTGATTGTTTACTGGAATTACAGAATGCTGAGAGAATCAGATTCAAAGTGGACAGATCTTCTGTGGGTAGTATCCAGAAAAAGTATCGCAATTGTTGGTTTGTTCCTGGTGGTGAACAACCTTATGGTCATTTTCATGGAATGCAGCTTGCTGCAGATAATCCATACAATGACTTTTTAACTCCCTCAAAAACGGAAAAACGATAGAAAAACGGCAAATTCCACCATTTTCCTTTTTAATTCTTGCTGTTATGTAATTTGATGAAGTTTTTCTAACCATGCAACAACAGGATAAAAAGGACATTGTTTGAAAGTGTTATTGCAAACCAAAAGAAAATAGATAATTCCAATGAAATTAGTATATTTGATCTGGTAAGCTCACATGACAAACGCTGAGAACAGACCCAGACTTACCATCAGCAAAAGATATACAGATACCAGAAGTACAATTCTCAGTATTGTAGAAGTACCTTGCTTACTGAACATAACAGTTTTTAAAATAAACGGAATCTTATAAATACTTTTTTCACAGTAAGAAACTTATGTAGGTATCAATCTTTACTAACATCCAATTTCCAATATTACAAAATAAAGGATTGATGAAAAGATAGTCTTTTATCAGGAAACATTTTCCTTTGAATGAAGAAAGAATCAAACAAGCATCAATAACTGATCATTCCTGCCAACAATAAAAAGAATGACATCATTTTCACGATGAAACCAAATTATAAAAAACAGGAGTGAAACTCGGTGATTAAAAACAAAAAAAGAAAAGGAACCCGGACAAGCCGGGATTTAGGAAATTACGCCCGAACCGGGATTCGAACTCACTATATAAAGGAGAGCACCCCGG
>DAZF01000066.1 GCA_002507205.1 Methanolobus sp. UBA32
TTAGGAGCTAATTAGATAACCTCAATAAACAAATGGGACAAAAAAATAATGTATGAGATATTTTTCTAAGCTTTGTATCTCATTTTTAATCAGGCTTCTTGTGCGAGATCCTTATAACCATCAACAAGTTTGATATTTGCATTGATTACAGAGTTCTTGAACTTCGCGAGATCAGGTGTTATTTCATCGAGGGTTTCTACATCATCCTGCTTTGTAACTACCTGCCCGTCGAACACGACCTTTCCTGAAGGGATCTCTACTGCACGAACTGTGGCGTTATGAAGAACCAGCACATCGTTGCCGATAGTGCAATCGAAAACCACAGCGCCAAATCCTATAAAACACCCATGGCCAAGTGTGCATGGGCCGTGAACGATACATCCGTGTGCCAGTGAAGTATCTCTTTCTATAATTACCTCGGAATTGGACAATGCATGGAGTATTACATTATCCTGCACATTGCAGTTGTCCTCAATGATTATTGAAGAACCGGGTTCATCTGCCCGAATGATGGCGTTATGAGCTACATACACATTATCCCCGATAGTTACATCTCCTACAATAATTGCGGTTTCAGAAACCCATGCCTTTTCACTTATCTTTGGATGCTGGTTTTGGGGATTTGGATATAACATATTGATTACCACCTTTGATTATGAGTTTAATTTCCTGAAGAATCAACTCAATGATTGCTTAATATGAGAAGTTATGACAATTTATTTAAACTTATTGATGAAACGCAGTGTTTGTAAATATATTAATCATTTAATTAACAATATTGTATTAGACAGAAGTTTCATTTTCTGGAAAAATAGATCTATCTGAAATATCATATGTGCAGAATATCAGGATGAATAGCCTTCTCCTTCATGTAAATGAACTGAAGATTACAATACATTCTCAGCAACTCTAGCATAGCCCCTGCTAGCCTATAAAGTAAAAAAGAGTGATTTTGCTTAAAAATATTATGATTTATGGGCAACTACTTTATTCCTGATGCCTCAGGTACAGATCTGCAGCAGCCTGTTCAGCTTTCTTTTTACTGTCACCTGTGCCGGTTGCAAGCAACTTATCATCAAGATAAAGACCTACTGTAAAATGTTTGTCGTGATCCGGTCCTTCTTCATCAATGACCTTATAGCATGGATTCCCAAGACCATTCTTGTGGAACATTTCCTGTATGATTCCCTTTGGATTTGATACGGATATCTTTTCCAGAGCACTGTCAATATCAAAGAACCTGTAAACAAAATCTCTTGTTATGGAATAATTACTATCGGCTGTGTTGGTATTATCGGCATTTTTGATGGTATTGTTATTGTTGCCTACACTACCTGCATTGTTGGCATAACCGCCATCGAGATAAATCGCTCCAATGAGTGCTTCGATTATATCTGCCAGTTTTCCATCGATGTTCACATGTCCTTCGGATAATACGAATCTTGAGAGTTTGATTTTGCGGGCTACAGGTTTGAGATTCTCATTGGAAGCAAGTATGACCTTGATCTTTGTACAAACGCCTTCTATGGTAAGTCCTTTTGATTTTGCATACTCATTGACCGTCTGGTCATGATATGCATATTCAGCAATTATCAGGCCCAGAACAGAATCTCCAAGATACTCAAGCTTTTCATAGTCTTTGTTCTCAAGATTATTGGCATTCCTGAAAGCACTCAGTTTCTCCTTATCTCCGCTGAACAGTGAGCCATGCAATAATGCCTGAATCAGGTAGCTTTTATCTTTAAACCTGAATCCGATAATTTCCTGAAATTCTTCCAGGTCATTTGCATTTACGCTCAGGTCTTCATTAACTCTCACTTTTTTCCCTCATAATCATCAAGACACTGTAATGACCGGTCATTCCAGAAGTAGTATTCCCACACATTTGACCCTGTCAAAGTTACAGTATTCCATTTCCAGTCCGTTCTTCTCCATAAGTTTGGAAAGGTTTATTCCAACAGCTTCAGGAGGAAAACGTCTCATTTCAGGTTTGTTGCATACGTCTCCGCAGGCTTCGCATTCATTGCATGCACCCGGCCGGAGTAATTGTGCATATGTAAAGCCATCTCTGAAAGCATCATGTTCCAGTTCAAGCATTTTGTTAAATGATCCCTTACGCAGCCTTGACCAGGCCTTAAATATATCATTTTCAGCAGAAGTATCATGTTCTTCGATAAGCAGGATAGCAGTATTATATTCTTTCAGGATCTCTCTGAACTCATCAATAGAAATAATGTGTGGGGGGCAGCTCAGCCTTTTTCCATATCCTCTGCAACCATAGGCACACTTTAGTTTTGCCCTGTTCTCTACATCTATATCAGATGCATTCAGCATGTAAGCTGTAAGGCCAAGTTCTTCTGCTTTAGCCATCACTGAATTGCTGTCCTTTGTCATCTTATCTAATATGGTGCCCGATCATTTAAAAATCAGTCGAGTTGGCAGTTGTTCACTCATGTTGGAGTGTTTTTGGTGGAAAGGACTGCCATCATTCAGTGACCTTTCATCTTTTATAGTTGTAGTTCAAACATTCAATTAACTAACAGGGGTGAAACTCTAATGGAAGAAGAATGCTGTCCTAAATTCGACCCGGCACCGTGGGATGGGAAGATTATTGAGTGGGAGAACAAGAGATTCATTAAAGATAAGGTTCTGACACTTTTTTACATGCCGATCAACTTTGGCGGAGTGATGAAAAAGCTTGACAGGAAAGTGCGTGAAGCCGGAGCATCCATACCTGATAATCTCGGCCTTTCGGACCATACATCAAAATGGAACATGGACATGTATCTTGCAGTTGATAAGCAGATACCTGATTCAGAGAATGTGACTCTTAGCGGGAGATTCCTGAGCAAGGTTTATGAAGGTCCGTTCAAGGATACAAAAAAATGGTCTGATGACTTTGAGGCATATGCAAAGGAACAGGGTCATGAGATTAAGAAATGGTTCATGTGGTATACTACCTGTCCGAAATGCGCAAAGAAATATGGCAAGAACTACGTTGTTATCATAGCCGAGATCGAGTGAAGGAAAAGTAAATAAAAAAAGAATAGAGTCGCCTTCACTCGGTAAAGACAACGTTGACCTCTTTAACATCCCAGAGGGATTCGATCTTCTCGAGGACCTCTTCTTTGATGTTTGCTGCAAACTGGTGATTAGATGGCAGGTCGAGAAGTACCCTTACAACACCATCATTGATCTCCATCTTTGTTACAAGTTCGGTCCGGACAATGTCAAGTCCGGCCATTGGGTTCATGACATGCTTCAATCTGCTCCTGATTACATCAACGGTGGTGGGTTCCTGTTCGGTTACAAGACCGTGCTTTTCCTCATAGTCACGAATAGCGGCTCTCAGACCTTCAACTGCAAGCACGGAACAGTGTGCTTTTACAGGTGGCAGCCCTCCAAGCTCTTCAGTGGCTTCCTGCCATGAGATCTTCTTTGCTTCTTCTATGGTCTTGCCCTTTGCAAGTTCTGTAATGATGGAAGCAGTAGCAATGTTGGAGGCACATCCGTATGATTCGAATTTGATATCCTCGATTATCTGTGTATCCGGGTTGACCTGCAGGTAAACAGCAACCATGTCACCACATGCAGGACTGCCCTCCAGTCCTTTGCCATCCGGATTCTCCATTTTCCCTACATTACGGGGATTCTTAAAGTGTTCAAGCACCTTCTCTGTGTATGGGAATTTCATCTTCTCACCTCATTTGTTAAACAGGGGACTGATCGCCCTTAGCTGGCTTACTACTTCTTTCATTGCATCTACAATAGCATCCACATCTTCCTTGCTGTTGTAGCGTCCGAATGTGAATCTGATGGATCCGTGTGCACGTTCATGGTCGCCACCGATACCCAATATCACATGGCTTGCTTCAAGTGAACGGCTGAAACAGGCTGATCCGGTACTCACTGCAAAACCTCTCATATCCAGGTGCAGTGTCATTGATTCACCTTCAACATAGTGGAAAGTTATATTGGCATTCTGCGGTGTTCTTTGTGTTTTGCTACCGTTGAGGGTTACATGAGGTATCTCATCAAAGACCCTTTCAAATGTATAATCTCTAAGTGATTTGAGGAACTCGATTTCATCAGGGGTCACAAGTTCTACGGCTTTTGCAAAACCAACAGCTCCGGGTATATTCTCAAGTCCGGCACGGCGGTTTGATTCCTGGTAGCCACCATCCATCCATTTTTCAATTGGTGTACCTTTGCGAACATATAATGCTCCAACTCCTCTTGGACCATGGATTGTGTGAGCTGACATGGATATCAGGTCTACGGGTGTTTTTGATACATCTATTGGAACTCTGGTGTAACTGTGTGTGGCATCGGTATGCAGAAGAACATCTTTTTCCTTGCATATCTTTGCAATTGCATCAAGGTCCTGAAGGGTTCCTATTTCCTGGTTGGCGTGCTGGATGGATACAAGGACAGTATCATCACGTATCTTACTCTTAAGTTCTTCAAGGTCAAGAATTCCTTCTGCATCCACACTGATATAGTCAACAGTGTATCCCTTTTTTTCAAGATTCTTTGCAGTGTTCAGGACAGAGAAATCTTCAATCTTAGATACAATAATGTGCTCTCCCTTCTTTTTCTGTAAGGCTGCGCAGACACCTTTGATTGCCATATTGCTTGATTCTGTTTCTCCGGATGTGAACACGATCTCCTCTGCTGAGGCACCTATTGATGCTGCGATCGTTTCTCTGGCCTCTTGCAGTCCCTCTTTTGCATCAATGCCCATGGAGTATCCGAATTCGGATGTGGCTACCGCATAGGTATCAAAGTAATAAGGTTTCATTGCATCCATTACCCTTTCATCTAATCGGGTACTGGCAGAATTATCAAGATATGTCATTTTGTCTAACATCTGTGTCTCCTCTAAAACAGTCCTTGCTTTTACACGTAACTTGTAAGTTATATGGTAAGTGCTATTATATGAAAAGTGTTATACTGGCATCTTTTGCTTCCATAATATAAGTGCCGACTGCACCATAATCGTCTATCCATTCCCTGTGTAGCTGTTCTGGTTTTATTCCCATTATTTCCATTGTCATCTCACAGGCAATTATCTTTCCGCCAAGCTCCTTGAAATCTGTCATCAGTCTTTCAAGTGAGACCACATTGGCCTTCTTCATCCTGCTTTTGACCATCCATTTTCCAAGTCCAAGGAAATTCATCTTGGATAATGGTCCTTTATCCAGTCCATTCTTCTTCAGGCGCTCCAGACCCCAGAATGTAAAGAAAAGAGAAGCATCCATGCCCATTGAGAGTGCACCGTTCGCAACTATCATGGCACTGTAGATCTTATCAAGGTCCCCACTGTGAACTATTATTACAGCTTTTTCAGCCATCTGATCCCTCCTAACGCTTGATACGGATTTTCCATTCATTGTCCTTATCTTCAACTTCCATAACTTCAAGTCCCATTGCCTCACAGGCCATAGGAATTTCTTTTTTGGAAGCAGGGTGGGTGCCAACTATGACAATTTCATCGCCAGGCGCAGCTTTTTTAATAGCTTTACGGCATTCCACAAGAGGGACTGGACAGGTTTGTCCTCTAACATCAATGTTCGTTTCAGTCATACGATCTCCCCGCAACTATATCTGTTACTGGATAACTTAAATGTTCCCTAACAACTAATACTATGAATTTTTACATATTTAACAATTGTGAATCAAAATTAAGTGCTAATAAGTCTGCAACTGTCGTTTTCTGTTTTTCCAAAGACAAATATGGATAATTCTCTGCCTTTTAATACAGAAAATGCAGCAACATTGGGGTTACCTATATATTCAGGAGTGGAAAAAAGGGAAAGGAGTCTTTTTTCAAACCACCATTTGTAGCCGTTAGAAAGTGCAGTATGTGCCCGTATAATCAAAGAAAGATGATTAATTCCCATGAATTCTTTGAACACGTCCGGTCCGAAACACCGGGCTTTCAGTCCTCTGGACGAAGGAGTCATCCCATTTGATTCGGATGGATCGTTCCAGAGGTAGGGAAAAGATTCTCTTTTGGTTATTTCGTTAATGTCTACAGCTCCCGGAATGCCTCCATGCACGCAAAAGATGCTATCATTTATCAGTGCTGCAACTGGCATTTCCTCAAAGATTCTGTTTGCTTCAAGGAAGAGATCATCATCCTGTATCTCATCATAAAATCCGTAAAAGGTATTCATCTCCTGAGTTTCATGATTTCCTCGCAGAAGAATGATCTTTTGCCTATCTCTCAGTTTTAATTCAAGAAGCTGGCAGAGGATAGCAACAGAATTCTTTCCCCTGTCAACATAATCTCCCAAAAAAATAAGGTCACTGCATTTTAATTCCTGCCTGATTTGCAGAAGGAATTCAAGTGCTTTCAGGTTTCCATGTATATCGCCAACTATCATTACATTGGCTGAATTTATGCGAATGAGGGCATTCTCTTTTTTGAAAATGTCGTATGTTCTTTCAAGAAGGGTATGTAAGTCTTTATGGCACAAAGCCATCCGACCTTGTTGGTTATTATTTACTTAACGACCAATGAATTGACGGATTAATGAGTCAGAGGATCTATTCTTTCAATACTTTGCGTATAAGTATCAGTCCGGCAAGATTCACCGCTCCAATGAGGGTTCCCCCTACAATATAACGTGGGTTTTGATAGGATTTATCGCTTGTGGGCTGTTTTGGTGAAGTGAACATGTCTACAATTGTACTCGATCCTACATTTATGAGTTTTTCAATCTCATCATCTGAATCTGATGAGGATGCATATTTCAGAACATAATCAATATCCGGTTCAAGACCTATAAATGAAATTGCTTCATTTATTGTGTTTTCAAAAAGTATCTCATTGTTTCTCATAAGGATGAGCTTGCCTTCTTCTGGAACATTGACCTTCAGATTCACATAATCCTTTACAGGGATTGCTGTACCATCTGCAGCCCTCAGTTTTCCGGGAAGGTTCAGGACTTCAAGTATTGTAGGTGCAACATCTTCCTGTCCGAATTGCCCTTCTATTATTCCGATGTCGACATCTTTTGCTGCAATGACCAGCGGTACCTTCTGTGACTCGGTCATTACGGAGTATTTGTCAGCCTGATGTCCTCCCCGGGAATTGGCTGTTGAGAAACTCATGCCGTGGTCGCCGGTAAGTATGAATGCCATATCCTTCTCCAGGCACGTTTCATACAGGTTCATGGTTGCATTGTCTATACCTTCTATAGTTGCAACGTAACCACTATTCTTTTTGTAGTGGCCTGCGCAATCCACAGCCCCCACATTTATAGTGAGGATATAGTGTTGTTCCGGGTACTCATTTTCCATATGGTCTATGAGGTCAATTGCAGTATCAATAGCCCAGATATCATAGGCATCATATATTTGCTGTGATCCTTCAGCATACTCATCCAGTTGGTCCTGCAATTCAAGAGAATTCTCCTGCATCAGGTCTGCAACTGAAAGTGATATGCTCTTTCCAATCCCTGAGAGCATGTTAGTCTCTATGACCATTTCCGGTTCTGTAATTGAGTTCTTAGCATCGTGAATTATCACATTTTGCTTGCTGCGGATACCTGAAGAATCTCCTTTTTCCATGATGGCAAAAGTGAGATATCCATTATCATGCGCCACATCGTATATCGTTGTTCCAAAAGAACCCACCAGTACACTATCCGCCTTTGAATATCCTGTTGCGATTACAGAATGTCCTCCCTCCGTGAAGGTTTGTGGGGCGGTCACATCCAGTACCCTGCAACTCTGATCGAATATCTGTAATATATTTTCAGGCTCAGCTTTTTCCAGCACACTGCCATCAATAGCATAAGGCGTGTATTCCGGATACACATAACAGGAGCTGAGCCCATCAACAATAAGAATAACAGCACCCTTTGGTGTGTTCACAGAGTTTATTTCTGCAACGTCATTTGCACTACAGGTCGGAATCAGGAACAGGATTAAAAAGAATAGTGCGCAGGACCGAAAGGCTATAATTCTATACCCGCTGTACTTATTGTATTCAGAACTCTTATGCTTCATTCCTTTTTTTCCAACTGCCATCTCTTCATGGAAGATACTTTCCACATAATAAAGTTTCTATTTGAATTGACTTTTTATGAAATGATGAGGGCGGAACTTCATTTATTTTATGGTCGTTGTTTTGGAGAGTTTTAACACGTATTTTTAACCGAGGTATTGTGTTGTAATTCTATTTAGTTACACACTCTCCGTGGTTTATATATTCTCAACAGTATGTTTCTTTGTAACATTATTTCGTTACAGTTGTAACAGACTAAAAATAGCACTTTTATGGTATAAATTTTGATATAAGTAATCAATTGTATTAAACTATTTTTATATATTACTTTTTACTTTGATTTGTATAGAGGTAGTAAACACGAAAAGGTGGGATAAAACTGTCATAATAAATTCACTAAGTTGGTGTGAATTGTCCATACTTATTACTTTTATTCTAAATGATTGTACTACCATATTATGCACAAATTATGGAATTCCTTGGTCTCAAAATACGAGTGAACAAATATCTTAATTTCACTCCTCACTTTTCACTCCATCTTTCAGGAAAAGCGACAGAACCATAAAAAAAGCACTCAGGATAAACACTGCCTGATAACCCAGATTAACAAACAATCCTGCGATAATTGGCATGAATGCCAGTCCTGCGTAAGTGTATGTATTGAAGATGCCCATGGCAAGACCTTTTTCTATGGGCATGTGAGATACGGTTATCGGCAGTCCGATCATTCCTGTTCCTGAACTTATGCCAATTAGTGCGAAACCCAAAAACGGGGATTTGATGGCGATTATTACGCCGGCGGTTGCCAGGAGGATGCCTGCAAAAACCATTCTTTTGAATTCCAGGTTCATTCTTCCGACAACAATGTTGGTGGCCATAGAACTTACATAAAGTATGGCGATGGCAATCCCAAGTNNAAGTTCTGGTTTACTTAACGTGTCCTTGCTGTATTCGGGGTAAAAAGCAAGCATCACTCCTGTTATTCCGAAGATCAGGAATGCGGTGGTCCAGGTGCGCAGGAATTTGATATCGAATGTTTTGTTGATTATCTCTCTGATGTGTGGTGTAGGGATTGCTTTTCTTACTATTGCTTCTCTGAGTTCGTTCTTCGTGAATAAAGCAGATATTCCAATAGATAGTATTAATGCAGCCATAATGGTGAAAAGGATGATTGCACCTTTAATTGACCATTCAGCCAGGAAGCCTGAAGTCAATACTCCGGCAGCAAGGCCTGCATTAAGCAGGAAATTGAACTCTCCGATATAGCGGTTCTTTTCCCGGAAGCTGGAAAGTATTGCATAAGCTGCAGGGAAGAATGCACCACTAGCGATACCTTCGATGAGTCGGCCAGCAATAAGCAGGTATATATTTTCCGTAAACGTGAGTACTACTCCTGCAAAGAAAGTGAGTGCAATTGCAAGCACAATAAATCTTATATGCTCATATATATCTGTCATTAATCCAAAGGGGATCATGGTGAGTAAAGCCCCAATGAAGTATCCGGAAAAGAGTAATGTGGTAATAAAACTACTATGGNNCGGTTGAAGATATTTCAGGCAGCACTGGAATAACGGAATTAGATAATGCCATGATAAGAAATACTGTCGAATAGATCAAAAACCGGTTTTTATCCATATAGTTCACCTGTTATAGGAATATTCAATTACATGGCATACTATTTAGGTTTAGAAGATTGTAATCGATAATTAGTACTTGATGGATATTTTGCTATGAAATTATCATCACTTATCCATACATATATAGTCAAGTATATGTTTCCAAAATCGATTAAAAAAGTGAGTTCAATGAACTTGGTAGATTCATACACTATATAGTGTACTATATATGTTTAAGTATACTCTTAAAATCTGCAAACTATT
>DAZF01000008.1 GCA_002507205.1 Methanolobus sp. UBA32
TGGGTTGTAGCCTGGAACAATGTGAGAATGTTGTTACGTGGGGATTTGGTAGAAAGGTGGAGATCAAAAACAACGGCAATGGGAAAAAGCGGGAGGTGCAGGTTTTGCTGGACAGAAGCGTGATAACCTTTCCTCTGATCATGAAATGTTCAACTTTCGAAGATATGCTGGTAGCAGCGGAAAAACACAAAACATTTAGAAAAGTTTTATTTGATATAGAAAAGAAGGGAAAAAATAACCAAAAACCGCTTATATATTATATTATAAGCGGTTTGTTGACAAAAGTTACCACTTTTTACAATGTTTCAAAGTTTGAATTTCTACAACGTTATCTGATCAATCGCTCTGATACTTTTGCTGAGCAGGGAAAAGGTGGCAGCTACTTCAGGATATCAGCATCTGTAACGGAGACCATGATTCAGAACCATATCAAAGGCAAAGTTACAATAGGAGCATATTCAACGAGTGAAAACGGTACTTGTAAGTGGATATGTTTCGATGTTGATGCCCATAGGAAACCAGAAGACAGTGAGGAAGATGTTATTGAGAAGGGGCTCAAGGCAGAACATGACCTCAAGAAGCTCACTTCCTTTCTGGATAATGTTGGATTGAAGTACCTGGTTGAGTCCTCCGGTTCTCCTCATTCGTATCATGTCTGGCTGTTCATCGAAGAAGTTGCAGTCCAGAAAGCTTACTACTTTGCCAATGCAATTGCCAAGGAGGCAGGTTTCGATGGAGAGGTGAATCCCAAACAAAGAACCTGGAACAGGAAAAACCAGTATGGCAACCTTGTGAAGTTGCCCTTTGCATTGCACAGAAAACACAACGTATTCTCCCACATCCACGGCTGGGAAGGTGAAACAATGGACATTGCAGTATATGACATTTCAAATATAGAGGTCCCCAAGACAAGAAAGAACAGAAGCATATCCTTGAAACCTGTTTATGTAAAACTTAAAGGAGTAAGGCCGTGTATCCAGGCTGCTCTTGAAAAGGATCTTTCCGGTGACCAGGGCAATAAGATGAGAGTGGCCATTGTTCGGGAGTTCTACAATTTTGGTATGGCAGACAAAGAACAGCTAGTGGATCTGTTCAGAGACCAGAATGATTTCGATTATGGAAAAACAGAGTATCGTGTGTGCAAGATCATCGAAAAGGAGTTCAGTGTCTGGCCTCAACAGACCCTGCTTGAAAGGTGTTCTAAATACCTGAACTGCGAGAACTGCGACAGGTTCGATTGTAAGGGGGCACAATGAAATGACCTTCACTCCAGTATCCCTCCTATGCATCAACTGCAAGGTGTTGTCCTGTGACCGACTTGTCCGGGTTATTTTGAATAATGTTTTCTTGCGGACATTTTCTATAATACCATACATATCTTATTTTTCCATATATAAGAAAGTAGAAAAAAGTAAGACAAGTCGGACAGGACAGAGAAGTCCAGTTTTTCAAAGGGTGATAGCATGATCTTCACTCCAGTATCCCTCCTCTGCATCAACTGCAGGAGAGGATATTCATCAGAGAACCGGCTGCAGAGCTTACCTGTCCCAGTTGTGGCGAGGTGATGAAAGTGATCATGGAAAAGACGGTGAACTTGTCCAGGATACCCGTCAGTTCGGCCGAGAGTGGCCCAAATTCGCCCGTGGTGCAATAAACAGGTGTTATTTGGGGGATTCTATGGCATGTGGCAGAAAATGCCTAAAAAACAAAAAATAACATTTAAAAAAGAGAGGATAAGATGACCACAAAAACAACTATCCTGCACACGATCAGAAAACACTGCCTTGAATGTGCATGTGGCTCGGTACAGGAAGTTGAGCTGTGCACATCTGAGAATTGTGCACTATATTTGTATAGGTCTGAGAAGGACTCAAAGCCCAACACCAGCAAAACCAAGAAAATTCATGGCAATACCTTGGTCAATTTTCTAATAATTCAGCTTCTGGGAGTAAGAAAATCTCTCCAGAATCAACGAACACGACAAGGGTGGTACCTAAGTATGAGTAAGGATTTTTTGAGCGTTTTTGGTTTGAATTTGGGCAGTTTTTACCAAGGGGACATTATAGAAGTACAAAAAAGAAACACATTTATATATCATCTTTTTAATTTTGATAAATATAATATTGTTGTATGATCTATAAGGAGGCTTCAAAATAGGAAACCTACTGGATGATTTTTTTGAACTGGAGAAACATGGTACTGATATAAAAACTGAAATCATAGCTGGTATTGTAACCTTTATGGCCATGGCCTACATTATTGTGGTAAATCCTGCGATTCTGGAAGCTGCCGGAATACCCTTTGGACCTTCAATGGTTGCAACGATCTTATCTGCGATCTTTGGAACATTGATAATGGGGGTATATGCCAGGAAACCATTAGCCATAGCGCCTTATATGGGTGAGAACGCTTTTGTTGCTTATACTGTTGTAGGTGTGCTGGGATATTCGTGGCAGACAGCACTTGGAGCGGTGTTCATTAGTGGTGTACTTTTTACGATCCTGACACTATCTGGTCTCAGGGGAAAAATGGTCGATGCTGTCCCTGACAATCTGAAATACAGTTTTGCTGCGGGAATTGGTCTTTTTATCGCGTTTATTGGTCTTGTCAATTCAGGTATAGTTTCTCTTGGTGTGGAAGGAGCACCATTGCATGTGGGTGCCCTTAACACGCTTCCAGTGGCTCTTGCACTTTTTGGTTTCCTTCTGATCACAGTGTTAATGATAAAGAAAGTAAAAGGTTCTATTCTCATTGGTATTCTTGTAACAGCAATGCTGGGCTTTATTTTAGGTGTTTCACAGGCACCTGATAAAATAGTCAGTACGCCTCCAAGTATTGCTCCTATATTGCTGCAACTGGACATTGCAGGTGCACTTACGTGGGGATTCTTTGCAGTCATACTGACAATGTTCACAATGGACCTTATGGATACAATGGGTACACTGGTTGGTGTTTCCATGAAAGCAGGATTTATGGATGAACAGGGAAATCTTCATGATCTTGATAAACCATTTCTGGCAGATTCCCTTGCAACTGTTTTCGGTGCACTTGCCGGTACAACCACCACCGGAGCTTATATCGATTCAGCTGCAGGAATAGAAGAGGGCGGAAGAACAGGACTTACGGCAGTTGTGGTTGCTTTACTCTTTGCCCTGGGCCTTTTCTTTTCTCCATTATTTGCTGCCATTCCTGCAGCAGCAACCTCGCCTGTATTGATAGTGGTAGGTCTGCTGATGACGAGTGCCATCAAAAAAATAGATATGGAAGACCTCACAGAGATGATACCTGCAATGGCAGTAATCGTTCTTATGAGTTTTACTTACAATCTCGGAGTGGGCCTGTGTGCAGGTTTTGTATTGTTCCCTTTGCTTAAGCTTACCAGTGGCAGGGGCAGTGAGGTAAAACCACTTGCATGGGGGCTGTTTGCACTCTGCTCTTTGTTTTTTATCTTTTATCCATATTGAGAACAAAAAGTGCAGATTTTGACTGCACTCTCTTATATTTTTAAATTTTAATCTCAATTTCTGCATTATTAAGCCAAAGTGTGTGTATTTTTCAATGTAGGTGCATGTTAGTTTTGTTGTCTGCACATCGGGGATATCCAATAAAGTTATTCCGCTAATTTTTACTTATCTTTTTCAGCAAGGTCAGCCATGAATTTTTCGGAAACGGGTTTATATTAATAGATAATATATTATTGCACATTTTTAAATATCGCATAGAGGGAAACTGAGATGAAAAACACATTTACATTGAAAAACTTGCTGACAATACTTTGCCTTGCATTGATCCTGGTCATCAGTCCCTTTAATGCAGTGGCTGTTGGTCCTGATGCAGAAGATAACACTACGGAGCCTCAAATATCAATAGCTCCCCTAAATCCTGCATTCATCCAGTACCAGCAAACACATTCAGACTCAACAGTTTCCTCCAACCAGGTCTTTAGCACAGTTTTATCGGTTGATCCGCTAACAACATCTCATCTGTTAAACGATCCTGTCCGCCCAACCGGGCTTATTCCATCCCCTGTGGATCTTTCCCATCTGTCTCCCGTGAGCATGGAATACTCCCTTGCAGGTGAAGAAGTTGGCCTGATGTCCATTGACACCTTGGGCTCCGAGATCCCTTCCCGCTATGACCTGAGGGATGCCGGTGGTGTGACAGCAGTAAGGGACCAGGGCTCTGCCGGCAGCTGCTGGGCGCATTCGACCCTGTCTTCTCTGGAATCCTTCCTTCTGCACAACAGATCGCAGACATGGGACTTTTCCGAGAACAATGTAAAGAACATGCTTGTAGACTCATATCAGGACGGATTTGACCGACCCTCTCATGATGATGGAGGATTCGACCTGTTCACAGCTGCCTATATGGCAAGGTGGAGTGGTCCGGTAATTGAAGCAGACGACCCCTATAACTCTCATTCTGGCACCTCACCAGTTGATCCGTTCATAGTAAAACATGTCCAGAATATCCTCATACTTCCAGGATTCAATGGATCTGATATCCTTTACAAGAAGACGATCACCGCTTATGGCGCTATCTCGGTAGCTCTCTACTATGACAACGATTATTTCGACCCGGTAAACAACAGTTTCTATTATTCCGATGAGGTCCAGCTTGCAAACCATGCAGTGACCCTTGTAGGATGGGACGACGCCTACAGCAGGTACAATTTCACCCCTGCAGCGCCTGGGGACGGGGCCTTTATAATCAAGAACTCCTGGGGTAGCAGATGGGGCGAGAACGGTTATTTCTATGTCTCCTATCATGATACTGTCATGGGAAACAATGAAGGGATAAGCGGGCTGAACACAAAACCCTATGCAGGCAATTTTATCTTTACTGCAGAGGATGTTGATAATTATGATCGCATCTATCAATATGATCCGCTTGGCTGGACCGCATGCACTGGCTACAACAATAGCACTGCATATGGTGCAAATGTGTTTACTGCAGCCCATAACGAAACTCTGGAAGCAGTTAGCTTCTACACTGTGGATTCAAACTCATTCTACAATCTCTCGATCTATCTGGATCCCGAAGACGGTCCTCTCAGTTTCTCAGAACCAGTATCCGTAAAGAACGGAAGCATTCCCTTTGCAGGATATCATACCATAGACCTTGACGATAGTATTACGCTACTTACAGGTCAGAACTTCTCTGTTGTCCTGAACTTTACGACACCTCAGTACATATATCCTCTCTCCATCGAGAAAAATGTGTCAGAACACAGCAGCAATGCATATGCAAGTGCAGGTCAGAGCTATATGAGTTCCAACGGAATCAATTGGACGGATATCTCTGCAAACGGGGAGAACGTGTGCATAAAGGCTTTTACCAGAGAAGAAAAAGAACCAAGAGCAGCTTTTGTGGCGGGGAAAAGGTATGTCCGTGTTGACGAAGCTGTTGGCTTCCATGATGCAAGCCTCTTCTCACCGGAGCACTGGGGCTGGGACTTTGGAGACAATACTACAGATGCAACACAGAATCCGGTACATACCTATGCAGCCCCGGGAGTCTATAATGTATCCCTGAATGCATCCAACTCCTATGGGAGCGATATCTCACTTAGAAGTTCCTTAATTCGTGTCCTTAACCCGACTATAATCGTCAACAGCAGCGAATCTGCTGATTTCATAACTATTAGCGAGGCACTCCTTGCTGCATCAAGTGGCAGCACTATAGTTGTCGAGCCAGGGGCCTATACTGAAAGCCTCTCCTTTAGAGAGGAGAACATAAGTCTTGTATCATCGACAGGCGATCCTGCAGATGTCAGCATTATCCCACCTGATCTGCACAACGATGCCATTGTGATCTGGGCAGACAACATCACCGTTTCAGGTATCAGTGTTTCAGGAGCAAATACCGGAATATTAGTTGCTTATTCCAACGGATGCAATATAAGTGACTGCCTCACATACGACAATCATTACGGCATCCGCCTCTATTCAGCAGAGGCCACGACAATATCTGATTGCACATCCTTTAACAATGAGTACGGTATTTGGCTCATCGATTCTGGTGACAGTCTCATCTACAACAATCTCTTTAACAATACCAACAATATCCTTGTCACCGGCGGATCTTCCAATCAGTGGAACACTACCATGGCAGGTGCTAGTAATATCATCAATGGTACCCACCTTGGTGGGAACTTCTGGGCAAAGCCGGATGGTACGGGCTGGAGCCAGACACAATATTCAGTTGGGAATGGTTTTTGTCAGCAGTATGAGATAACCAGCAACGGCTACAACACTGATCATCTTCCACTAACTTCTAATGGGGAACTGAATGGAGGAAATGTTACGGAAGAGGTTCTGAGGTCCGACAATGACAGGGTACGTGTCCGGATATCAAGCAGCACTGAACCCCCTGCAAACATCGTTGCAGTGGATTCGGATATCAGATTCGTGGGGAAGGATGCTGAGGTAAAATATGTTTTTTCCGACAGGAGCACACCTGTTACCGACATACGGTTTGAGACCGAAACAACGCAGGGTCATGTCATGGCATCTGTCAGTCTTTTGAACGAACTGCCTGATGATGTACCTGAGCCTTCTTCAGCTGTGACCTATCAGCTTATGGACATAATCCTGGGAGATGACATATTCCCATCCTCTGGAGTAAGTGAGGCAACAATAGGATTTGCTGTCTCAAAAGAATGGATAACTTCCCACAATGTGGATAAGTACGGCATCTATATGCAGCATTTTTCCAACGGTGTCTGGAACAGGCTATCAACGACAATTACAGACGAAGATGAGACCCATATCTATTTTGAAGCTGTAACAACAGGTTTCTCACCATTTATGATATGTGCTGATGTAATGAGCCTGGATACAGAAGAGTATGGACCAGATAGCATCACCGGCAACAGCCCTGAAGCCACAGGTAATGACAGAGACACCTGGGACATCACAACCGACTGGAAAGGCACTGCATTAAAGATCTTGCCAGGGCTGTTCCTTGCTGGGATTCTGGGCATTATATGCACAAGGAATGGATCATCAAAAGGTAAGATCTGATGACATTGTTCTATCGAATATCCAGTGAAAATTATCAAAATTAAACTTGACCACTTAAATAACAGGAGAGAAACATGAAAAAGATTAGTAATATATTATCCATTTTGTCTATTGTCTTGCTTATAATAACGGTTGCCGGCTGTGTACAGCCAGAAGAGACAGCCGTCTATGAACTGGGAAATGAGACGGTCAATGATGAACAAAGTAATCTGTATTTGCAAAAGGAAATCACGATGACCATGGTCAATGAGGCCATAGGCCTGATGAACGAGAAGGGAGAGCTTGCATTTGAGGATTTCAGGGAAAAGGACAGCAAATGGTACCATAACGACACTTACCTCAGTATATGGACAACCGAAGGGATCCGCGTATCCTTTGCTCCCAATGTAAGCAGTGAAGGTGAAAGCGTCATCGGCCTGAAAGACTACAACGGTGAGCCCCTGGACGAGCTGTTCATTGGTACTGCCATGAGCGAAGAGGCTCAGGGATGGGTAAGCTACCATTGGCCAAGACCCGGTGAAACCTCACCTTCCTTGAAGCACACATTTGTAAAGAGAACCTCGATCGGGGATAAGACGTACGCTGTGACATCAGGTTTCTATGTGGATGACTATATCTACACTAATGACATTGAAACTTTGGGGGATGAACACTTCACACGCTTTGGGGATGTATCTCTTGCTACCTTCCTTCACCCTGCAACCGCTGAGATGGATCTGAATGTGGATTACAGCATTGCACATGTTATAATCAGACCGGGTGGTTCCATTGAGCCTCATGTGATGACAAATCCCGAAACTCACTTTGTCCTTGCAGGTGAAGGTGTGATCTACATTGAGGATGTGCCATTTGAGCTTAGTAAGGGTAAACTCATTCTCGTGCCTGCAAACTCAAAACAGCAGACTGAGAATACTGGCAATGTTGACCTTGAGTTGTTTGCCATAAACCAACCTGCATGGTCATCGGATAATGAAAGAATGGTGGAATGATTCTTCCATTCTTTTTTATATTATTGCTATCTGGAGAATTTTCCTCAGAAATATATTCGAATTCAATGCAAAAATAGGAATTTTTGACAGGGCATTACTGTTTTTTGCCAAAGAAAAAAGCCATTCCAATAATTGCTGCCATTGGGATTGCAATTGTGGGAAATTCAGGAATTTCCTGTGTTGAAGTTGCAGAAGAACGGACATCAGAGAGTTCACTATCAGATCTGCCATCAGAGCTTAGTTCCGGTGCTGTCTTTGCCGGAGAGAACTCGACTTCCCCGCCAGACGCCATTGTAGCTACTGTATCAGCAACTTTATCGCCTGATTGCTCAGAAGAAACCTCTGGGATCGTGGATAGTTCCTGGAGATCCATCAGGCCGCCCATCAGCAGAACCGATGCAAGCGCGATCACCAGTGGCAAAATTGATCTTCTGCTCATGATAGTACCGCTTATAATTCTTGATTATGTCATTATACTTTATATTTGGACGATTCGCTATATATACATTTTTGTACATCCAAAAGTGATGCTCATAATGATATATGGGATTTTGGAAGTGAAGGAATAACAAAGATAGTTTCCAACTTCCAATAGCCCGGGGTTCTATCATGGTTTAAGCGAAAACTCCTTTTTGAAACTGTCACCCATATTTGATAATATGGATGGCAGGTTAAAATAAGTACTGAGGTTTGTTTTGAGGAAAAATGTATTCTTTGAAATATGATAAACAGTATAAACCCGATGTATCATTATGATGAGCACAATGAATTATCGCAGATTTCACAAAGGTTTAATAACTTGTAAGTGTAAATGATTTAATAGTCTACTGAAAGGACTATATTTATTACATAAAATGATGGTACGAAAATATGAAGAAAATATTAATCACAATGCTTATTCTGGTGGCACTTATCCCTATGGCTGCGGCGGTAACTCCGGGCGGTCCTGATGCTGAGTGCGATGCTGCAGGATGTGTAGGCTATTCCTACAAGATAGATGACTGGGGAGATCTAAGCGTATGGGCATCGGGCATGGATGGCACGTATGATGGCGGCTCCATTAACATCTCCGACAGCAATAACTATACCTTCAACTGGACTTCAGAAACCCCTATATGTGCAGTTATCGTGAAGGGCGGCTCAGAATCCAATGTTTATCCTGGTGGAACCAGCGGTACCGGACTCGTTGCCCCTGTCAATCCTTCGGGTAGGACAGCTGAAATAAGCCATGTCACGTTCTGCTATGGCAGCAACGGCGGCGGTCAGGAACAGGAAATTCCGGAATTCCCAACCATTGCACTTCCAATAGCTGCGATCCTCGGTCTGGCATTCTTCTTCCAGCGCAGAAAGGATTAAACACATTCCTTCCTTCCTCCCTTTCTCTTTTTTTTTTACTATTATTTTTCTGGGCCCCGTAAAAATCCTCTAAATTCAAGCATAGGTAATGTCAATAATAGTTCAAAATGTATCTATAGTGAACCTATTGTTACTTTTCAACCGTTATTTTGGAATTAATGGTTAGGGATGAATCAAAGTTCCTGATTGTGATATCTTCTTAGGGGACAAAATTGTATGTCTTTTGAAAGTTCAAATAGGCCTGGATCTAGATAAAACAAAAGCTTAAATAATACTAATTACTATTTAGAATCTGTTCTTACATAATATGTGTTCAATATCAAAAAAACGAATAGTGATTTCACATGAAACAGACAGACATCAAGTATACAAACCAGCGGATTGAGATCCTGGATTTCCTCAAAGAATTTGACGGTCATCCTACTGTAGATGATGTCTATGAGGGAGTAAGGCAAAAATTAACTCGAATTAGTAAGGCCACGGTTTATAATAATCTGAAATTCTTAGCCCAGAAGGGCCTGATAAAGGAGGTGAACGTCAAGGGGGTTTCAAGGTTTGAATCCAATTTAGTACCTCATCATCACACGATCTGTATAGAGTGTGGTGAAATAAAAGATTACGAATCAGAAGATCTAAGCGAATATGCTATGAGTATAGCAAACAAGATAGATAACTTTAAAGTACAATCATCAGATACCAATTTTTACGGAATATGCAAAAAATGCATGGAGATGGAGTAATATGGAAGAAAAAGAAATAGTAACAATGCCTCTAATAGGCGACGATGCACCGTCATTTAAAGCAAAAACAACAATGGGAGAAATTAATTTCCCGGGAGATTACAAAGGAAAGTGGGTAATCCTTTTCAGTCACCCTGCTGACTTTACACCTGTATGTACAACCGAGTTCATGACCTTTGCAACCATGCAGGAAGAGTTCAGGGAATTGAATACAGAGCTTATCGGACTTTCCATTGATAGCATATATGCACATATTGCATGGCTGCGAACGATCAAAGAAAAGATCGTGTACAAGGGAATGAAAGATGTCGAAGTGAATTTCCCGGTCATTGAAGACCTTAAGATGGATGTTGCAAAGAAGTTTGGAATGGTGCAGCCAAACGCATCAGACACCCAGGCCGTAAGAGCAGTATTCATGATGGACCCGAAAGCAAAGGTAAGAGCGATCCTCTATTATCCGCTATCCAATGGAAGGAACATGGACGAGATCAAGAGACTGATCCTGGCAATGCAGAAGTCAGATGCTGAGAATATTGCAACCCCTGCCAACTGGCAACCAGGTGACGATGTCATCATTCCACCACCGGGATCATGTGGAACTGCAAAGGAAAGAGTTGAGACAGAAGAAGAAGGAAAGTACTGCCTTGACTGGTTCATGTGCCTTAGAAAACAGTCTTAAATACATACTTTGGAGGTAATTTATTATGGGAACAAAAGGTATAGAAATACTTGGATTAGACGTGGATGAATTGATTGAATTGCTGAACAAGGCACTTGCAGACGAGTGGCTTGCATACTACCAGTACTGGATTGGTGCAAAGGTGATCAAAGGCCCTATGAGAGAAGCTGCTACAGCTGAGCTAATTGAGCACGCAAATGATGAACTGCGCCATGCAGACATGGTGGCAAACAGGATAATGCAGCTTGGTGGAACACCTGTACTTTCCCCACAGCAATGGTATGAAATCACAAACTGTGGATATGAGCCACCCGAGGACTCTTTTGTAAAGAAGATCCTTGAGCAGAACATCAAAGGAGAGCAGTGTGCTATCGAAGTCTACAGCAACATCCTTGAAAAGGTCAAGGATAAGGACCCTGTTACATACGAAATCGTGTTACAGATCCTCACCGATGAGATTGAGCATGAAGATGATCTGCAGGCAGTTATGGAAGATATTGAGCTTATGCAGAGAAGGGACTAGTCCTTTCTTGATCTTTGAATAGAATCGGGCATTTCCTTTCAGTAAAGATATATGGGAAATGCTTTCAACTTTTTTAATATATTTATTATAGGTGTTGTTATGGAAAGAAAACGTAAGTATGTTATATTTGGTGTGTCTTTAGTTATTTTATCGGGAATACTTTATTACATCCATTACTTGATTTTTAATGATCCGCACCATATTTTCATTTACCTGCTGGGAGATATTGCTTTTGCACCTTTTGAAGTTCTTATTATATCTATGATCATCCATCATTTCCTGGATAAAATGGATAAGGTGCACAGGTTTGAGAAACTCAATATGGTAATAGGTGTGTTTTTCAGTGAGGTTGGCATAAAGCTTTTGGAATATGTGTCTGATGCTGATCCTGACATAGATTATTATAGGAAGCAACTCATAATCGATTCTGAATGGACAGACAAGGATTTCGATAAACTTGTTAGATCTATGAATAAGATGCATTATAATGTGGATACAGAAAAAATTAACTTTGATCACTTGAGGACTCTTTTAGTAAGCAAAAGAGACTTTCTTGTTCGACTACTTGAAAATCCTACAATACTTGAGCATGAGGAATTTACCGAACTCTTGAGAAGTGTATTTCATCTGACAGAAGAGCTGGATTGCAGAGGTGATGTCTCTTGTCTCCCAAATACAGACACGCATCACTTAACAGGAGATATTAAAAGAGTATATGCATTACTTGCAAAAGAATGGTTTACTTATATGAGATATAACAAGAAGAATTATCCATACCTGTTTTCTCTTGCAATGAGAACAAATCCATTTGATACTGAGAGTACACCTATTGTATCTTAATTTCTTTAAATTAGATAACATGGATATTACCCTTTGTTTTTGTGAGAAGAGCATTTTATCTTCTCACAATGGATTATTCATGCTACATTTTTAACTTCCGACATGTCATTTGCTGTATTTAAATTGCAAAAAGCTCGCTTGCTTGCTATTGATAATTTTACTTTATGGTCAAAGGGGCTACTTTATAGTCAAATAGCTGAGTTTGTGGTCAAATGGACTTTATGGGCAAGCCCCAAACATCAACCATCGTTTCCAATAGCCTCTACGGGACATTCATCCAGAGCACTCTCACAAGCATGTTTCTCATTTTCATTTACCGGTTGTTTGAATACATAGGCTGTGTTAGCATCATCCCTCATTTTGAAGTTTTCAGGTGCACTTCTCACACAGAGTCGGCAGCCTATACATTCATCATCTACATAATAAGTGCCATCAA
The DNA here is from genome assembly GCA_002507205.1 of Methanolobus sp. UBA32. GTDB lineage: Archaea > Halobacteriota > Methanosarcinia > Methanosarcinales > Methanosarcinaceae > Methanolobus. Next base: position 12,589 of record DAZF01000008.1, read on the forward strand.
CGTTCTCATCTAACTTATTTTCCTTCATTGCCATTGTATTTGCCCCACACTCTTTAGTATAACAAGTTCAAGTCTAAGTCCCGTGCACTGATAGCATATACTATTCCAACAATTGGTGCTTATATAAAGATCAACCCAGTCTCATTTTAGCTGTTTTAGTGCATCTCTACAGGCAGCTACAGCTGGTGCACCGGAAGTTATGAAAATTACATCCATTGCTTCCATTATCTCTTCTTTGGTAGCACCGTT
>DAZF01000069.1 GCA_002507205.1 Methanolobus sp. UBA32
AATGTTTAGTTAATGACTATAATATGAGTGAAATTTAATTTCACCTTAATAAAGGTGTCAAGTTTTTCCTGTAAGACAACTAAATATATACTTATTAATAAAGACGTTTATGGGATAAAGAAAAGCTGTGTTCAGACACACAGCTTAAAGTACTTCCTGTGCTCTCTTAAAGATAAGCTCTGCAATGAGCTTGTCACTACCAAGAGGCTTTGCGTAGACTATCCTGACCTTCTGTCCGTCAAACTCGATCTCGCCTTCGTTTGTCTCAGGGTCCAGCTTAAGGAACTCCGGAATATCCTCGGTGAGGTGAACACCGGATGCCATGAATATAGGTGTTGCAGCTATTTTTGTAACATCTGTGCCTGCAAAGGAATGAAGTGCTTCCTCTACTGTGGGTTTACTGTGCTCCACAAAGCCTATTTTTATAACATATTCTGGATGCTTCTTTGAGATCATGTCGGCGATCTCGGTGACTACCTGATTGTTGTATGGTAATTTGCTGCCGTGTCCAATAGCTAAAATTCCAATCTTTTCACTCATGATATGTCCTTCCTTGTTAAGTAGCATTAGTAATAAAGTATATATGTCTTTGCAAAAGTAACACGTGTAAATTAAAAATGTTGTTGAATGTCAAACACAATATTGTAGCTTCTGCTATAGCATAAAATGATTATTGAACCCGGTTCAAAATACCTGTCCCCTATTAAGGTTCAGGGTCTTTAATTTGGTGAAGTGTCCATCAAAAGTAAAAAAAGAATCGTCCGTTATAAGATAAAATGAAGTCATTGAAAAAACAAAATTTGCTAATAAAAAAAAGTACTGTGTCAATGACACAGCTTAAAGTACTTCCTGTGCTCTCTTGAAGATGAGGTCTGCAATGAGCTCATCACTGCCAAGAGGTTTTGCGTATACGATCCTTACTTTGTTTCCGTTAAGTTCAAGTTCACCTTCGTTTGTCTCAGGGTCCAGCTTGAGAATTGCAGGAATGTCCTTTGTGATGTGGATGCCTGATGCAAGGAATACTGGCGCTGCAGCGATTGTTGTTACTCCGGTTCCTTCAAAGGACATGAGTGCCTCTTCGACGGTAGGTTCGCTGTTCTCCATGAATCCTGCCTTTACAACGTATTCAGGGTGAGCCTCTGCAATCATGTTTGCGATCTCTGTAACTACCTGGTTGTTGTATGGTAATCTGCTGCCGTGTCCAATAGCTAAAATTCCGATTTTTTCACTCATAATGTAACCTTCTTTGTAAAATGTAGTATTATTCTTAATAGTATTTGTGTTACTTAACGGGGGTAGTAGGGTGGTTATGGGATATAATGTTTTTTGTTTATACTGCATTTGTAACGGTGTGATCATTCATTGATCATGAACTCTTTCTTCCCCGGCATACACATACAGATTTCTCCCTCTCACAAAAGCCACCAGCGCAATCCCTGCCTTCTCCGCCAGTTCCACAGCCTCCCGTACAGTGGCACCCTTACTTGCAATAAGAGGAATGCCTGCGTTCACAGCTTTTGACACCATGGTGGATGCCAGTCTGCCGGTGGTCACGAGGGCGCATTCTGACAGGTCAGTGCCTTTTAGAAAAGCTTTTCCAACAACTTTGTCTACGGAACATGCTCTCCCCACGTCCTCGCAGAAAAAGAGTACTTCTCCATGGTTATTACAGATTATGGATGTGTGCGCTCCTCCGGTCCTGTGCCATATCCTGCCTACTTCTTTTAGTTGTCCTACTGCACGGATGATGGCATCGGTAGTGAATTGAGTATTGGAGTTATTGTGTTTAACAAAATCCTTGCGGTATGATGTTGTCCCGCATCGTTCAAGATGTGTTAGTTCCTCAAGTTCGGGAGTATTAATTTCAATTTGGCAAAAAATGGATTTATTTTCTATCCTGATAGAATCAACTTTCATATCAGGTTCTATGAATCCCTCGCAGACGAGAAATCCCAGTGCAAGCTCTTCGAGTTCCTGCGGGCTTGCAAAAAAAGTGGTTATATGAACGTTATTCACGAAAAGGTCAAACCTTTCCTCTACAATAACGTCCACATTGATTTGTTGTTTACTGTTCTCAGTGATTTCCAGGCACTTCATGGGGACATAAAAGGGAGAGGAAATGTTATCCTCATCCTTTCGAAAGACTTGCGTCTTCCTGTTCCTTTCTGAGTACCAGTTCTCACTCATGCTTCCTTTTTGGCCTTTACCTTTGCAAAGAGTTGCTTGAGGGTGTCCTCATTGCTCTTTGTTTCAGGGAATGGTGAGTCTGTGAATGGCTCGAAGTATACAGGCACATTATCGAGCCTGTAGAACGTACCGTCACATTCCATAGCATCAATTACACCAGGCAGAACTACATCTGCTGCTGTGGTTGATGGGCATGGTGCAATATCCAGACAGATCATTGGTATGTCTGCAAGGTACTTTGCACTCTGTGCAGGAATGTGGTCCATCAGGTCTGCTGACATAACAAATGCAGCATCGACATCCTTCTCCCTGAGCAGGTCCACACAGGTTGTCTCACCAGGGTTGTACCTTGGGTAGCCCTTTGTGAAGTCAAGACCGAATGGGTATCCGTAAAGGTAGGATGCAATCTGGTTGAATCCTGCTACGTTACAGTGACCTCTGAGTGCACCGATGTTACACTTGGTGTAATTGTTCATCTCTTTGACGAAGTTCAGTGCGATCTCAATGTTCCTGTGCTTTCCGTATGAAGATGATACACCAAGACCGACGTAGATAGCGACGAAGTTTGATTCCTTCATCATCTCAACGGTCTGCTTCATCACTGAAATTGGGATTCCTGTGATCTCTTCAACGGATGGATGTGGTTCCTTTCCGTTAAGGATTGTGAACATAGCACTAAGGAGCTCATAGTCCGAGTTAGGCTTAAGCTGAAGATGCATGTCTGATGCAGCGGTTGTAGGTGTTTCCCTCGGGTCCACAGTGACCATGGTCCTGTCAAAACGTCCTCTCTTGGTCCAGTATCCTCTTGGGAAGACACCATATCTTGACATGTGTCTTGGCATGGATTCCAGTGCGTTGACACCCCAGTACACGATCATGTCCGCTCTGTTCTTTGCCTGACCGGCGGTAGCTCCTACCATACCGGATTCCTGAATACCCATAACAGTTGGTCCGTGGCAAATCGTTGCGTTTGAGTCTGCTATTCCACCAAGATATTCAGCAATGTGAAGTCCTACTTCCTGAGCTTCACATGAAGTCTCACTTCCAAGGAAGAAAAATGGCTTCTTTGAATTTACAAGGATGTCTGCTGCCATCTCCAGTGCTTCGTCCCAGCTTACATCCTTTACCTTACCATTCTCTCTTATGGTTGGTTTCAGGATTCTGTGATGACTTACAACTTCCTGGAATTTGGCGTTACCCATCTTACATGCGTTCTGGACATCTATTGTACCGTTCTTTTTATCCAGATCTATCTGAACGTCGTCACATGAACCACCGCAAACAGGGCAGATAATGTTCTTATAGACCATTTTATTCGCCTCCCATGTACATCTTCAGGACAATTTCCTCCGCGCTGAGGATCTCGTCGTCTGTAGGTTCAACAAAAACAGGGCTTCCCTTGTAACGTGGTGAACCGGTTGAGAATGTGTCAGGCTCAACAACTACATTTGCCCAGATGGACCTTGGTATGAATACCTGACCTGATCTCATTGCTTCAGTCACTTTTGTGCTAACTGCAACTGAGTATTTTCTGTCTCTTGATATGACTGCCACTTTCTCAGGGCATCCAAGATATGCGAAGTCTTCTGCACACATCCAGCAGACTGCACATTCCTTTGTGTAATCGTCGGTATACTTGCTTCCGCCTTTTGCAAGTCTACCCTCATCGATCGTACTACCTGTATTGAGTAATGCTTCCATGAATATCACCTCACAGACACTCGTTGTTGTCACAGGATACATATAGCGTACCTTTTCCCTTTTGTGGGATGGCGTAGTCGCCTGTGAACTTCTTGTATTCTCCAGGGCACTCGATGTCGTTGAACTTGAGGTCAGACTCAACGTCTACAAGCTCAAATCCAGGGGTGAATCTTTCAATACATCCACCGACAACAATGGTACCACCGGTCATTTCTGCTCCAACGGTTCTGACAGCGTTTCCTTTTACAACGATAAGGCCAGAGCTAATGCGGATTCCGCAGAAGTGCTTTACATTACCGTTTATAATTATCTCTCCGCCACTAAGACCGCCGCCAACCTGGCTTACTGCATCTCCATCAACAGTGATGCGTCCGCCGGTCATGCCTTTCCAGCTACCGCGGTATGCGCAGCCAACGTGGTCCTTTGTATTACCTTTAATGTGGATGGAACCGCCTTTCATCTCCATTCCTGCCCATGATTCAGCGTCACCTTCTACGATGATCTCTCCGCCTTCCATTGCAGAGCCGACATGCATTCCTGCAGAGCCTTTGATAAGGACTTTGCCGGCTGTCATCTGTTGTCCGATACGCTTGACCCTTGGGACGTCTCCATCTATGATGATGGTGGTATCTTCTGCTGAGCTTCCACCGTTCCCTTCAACTGTAAAGAAATCAGTAAGTGGGTACTCTGCAGGTCCCTGCCATACGAGTACTTTTCCAATCTCATCGGCAGTTTTTCCGGCAAAGTTGTCAGGTGTGACAACTTCTGCCTCTACGGTAAGGTCGAAATTTCCTATTGGTTTAAGAATTACGTCTGCCATTAAAATCACTTCTCCGCATTGACCTGGATCGGTGTTGGGTTTGCAAGGTACTTTTCTGGTGTTGGATATCTGTCAAAACCAATTGTGTAGTACTTGAACCACTTCTTTACATCTGCAAGCATACTCTTCTCATCGTCTGAATCTACTGCAATGTCAGTGTAGAAGGTATTCTTCTCAGGAATTGCAACGATCTCACCCATCTGGGATACGACTTCTCCTGCCTTGATGGTGTATGCAGCGTTCTCAAAGCCTCTTATGATGCTCTCATAATCGTTGACCTCAAGCTTCTTTGGATCGATGTTGTAGATAGCAACGTCACCGTCTGCACCGACACCAAGGGTACCCTTCCTGTATGACATTCCAATTGTCCTTGCAGGGTTTGCACGGGTAAGGATGGCAATCTCGTTAAGTGTCATTTCCCTTGTTTCTCCGCCCAGGCCTGTTCTGTCCTGTGCCCACTTGTGACATTCTGCGAATGTGTCCTCTCTTGCCTTGTTGGACATAAGCCATGCAATGACCTGTGGGTATTTTGTGAATGGTCCACCGTTCGGGCTGTCGGTTGTCATGATACTCTTCCATGCGTCCTTGACGTAGAGGAGTACTTCAAGACCCATTGCCCACTGTGAACTGTGTATTGGGTTGCTCTTCAGGTATTCGAATGGGAGTACACCTGATCCACATTCACACTCTACATCCGTATTTGACCATTTGTGGCCGGTAAGTACGTAGAGGTCGTGGATTGCAGGACCGTCACCGGTCATTACTGTTGCGTCACCGAAAGGCACACAGCCACTGTCCATTACAACGTGGTCGTTGCTGTTGACGTAGTCAGTGATTCCTTTTACACCGGACTCAAAGTCTCTCCATGATGTACCGCCAAAAGCATTGAACTGGCAGTGCGTGAGGTAAACGGACTCATGCCTCTTTGCATTTCTCTTTGTCTCTGCCCACTCAACATCTGTGTTTGGCTTTGCCTTGACACTCTTTGGTATTTTTAGTGAGTCCCTTGTAATTTCCCAGCATCCCGGGTGACCAAGGTTGTTTGCGTGCAGGTGCACAGGCATAGGGATTCCGAGCTTTTCGTTCAGTTCAGACAGGCTCTTTATCATATCTTCAGGTGTGACCTCGAAGTGAATGTTTGCCTGGTCAAGAGCTCCAACATTCTCTCCCCATCCCCAGTTTTCTACTCCACCAGGGTTGACACATTTTATACCATAGGTCTTGTGTGTCTTCATCATCCATGAGATATATGCTGCAGCCTTGTCGACATCTCCTTCCTTGAGATATCTCATGAGGAACCAGTTGTTACCCAGTACAAGGTATCCACCCATATCCAGCATAGGTGTTGAACGCATTTCCTCATGTGTGTGGCGTGCTTCCATTGGTGGGACAGCTGCCTCAAAAACAGTTGTGTATCCCATTTTGGAGTACTCGTATCCTCCAAGATAAACTGAAGGTACAGTGTATCCTGTTCCTGAATGTGTGAGTGGTGTTCTCTTCTGGTAGTGCTTGTAGTGGTCCTCTGGCCTCATCATCCTACCAGTATTGACCTTTGCTCCTGCTACGTGGGAGTGTGAGTCAACACCACCGGGCATAACGGTCTTGCCCTTTGCATCAATTTCCTTCACATCTTTCATGTCTGCGCCGGAAAGCTGAGTTACGACCTTTCCGTCTTTGATGAAGATGTCCATAATTTCCCCGTTAATCTCATTGAGGGGATCGTAAACATAACCGTTCTTGATTGCAATAGTTCCTGCCATTTTTATTCCTCCCTTCTCTCAAGTGTGATGGCACTTACCGGGCAGATCATAGCACATGCACCGTCTGAACCACAGAGATCCTGGTTAACGACCTTTGCCACACCATTCCTTACTTCAAGAATCTTCTTGGCATCAACTTCGTTAAGGTATCCAGCTCCAACGTTATCGTCGGTTGCGTTTACAGGACAAACAATAACACAGTTTCCACAACCAAGACATGCATCTTCATCGATGACAAGTGTGGAGGTGAGTGTAGGTCTCTTCATTTCAGCATTGAGAAGTTTCTTCTCTAGAAGTGCTTTCTTATCAACTTCAGGAATAATGGCTGTTTTTGTAACAGTAATTGCTTTGACAGGGCAGGCCATGTCACATGCACCACAATAGATACATGCATCAGCACGCTGTGCTATCTTGTCAACTCTCTCTCCTTTATCCCAGTCAGGGTTGAACAGTGCATTACATGGACATGTGTCTACACATGTGCGACAGGCAGTACAGGTGTTCTCATCCCTGAACCATGTTCCATCAAATGGCTTTTCTACACTGATAGCTTCAGCAGGACAGACAGCCTCACACCATCCGCAGTGTATGCAACACTCGGTGTCGATCTTTGTCTCACCGTCAACACTTGCGGTTCCATCGTTTGCAAGCCACTGTTTTACTTCAATGCATCCCTGCGGACAGATTTGCTCGCAAAGTCCACAGTGAACACAGTTGTCATTGACAGTTGTGTCTTTAAGTGCAACGCTTATGTAGCTATTGTCATTTACAGACTCTCCGGCCTGTTCCAGTTCAAGTGCACCTGTTGGGCATGTCTTAGCACAGATTCCACATACAATGCAGAGTTCTGTCTGGTTCTCGAGGAAATCTTTGTCTATAAGTCCTCTTGCTACGGCTCCTACTGAACCGAGAACTAATGAACCTTTAGGACATGCCATTACGCACGTTCCACAACCGATACACTTCTCTGATGTGTATAACAGTTGCTTGTCGTCTTTTACTCCAAACACTACTTCGTTCATCTGATCTTCTCCGTAATCCTGCCTATGAATGCAAATGCTTCCTGGTAGATGTCCTGTAAATGATATGCAGCAGTTCTGCAAATTAATTGCAGATATTGATACTGATGTCTGCTAAAGAACATTTATCAATCGAGCATTTTAATGTGTTTGCGGGCATGAATACGCCTTTTTCAACAAACTTATCCTTTCAGGCAAAAAGCCATTCAGGTTTGCCTGCTTACAATCTTGACTTTAATGATCGCGTCACTATACTTAAACGGTCTCCGGACTCAATGGACCGGAGAATTGTAATTATAGTGACACGTATTTGTTATAAAAGTATCGTTTGTACCTGCTGTTGTTTGCATTTTCCAGGCAGGTTTGTGTTTTCTCTGTCCGGCACAAATTAAATATAATTATGGACGGTGGGGTATTCGGTGACTTTATATACAACGAATCATCCCATATTATATGGGGTATATTATTGGGTTTCAAAATGTTCATGTCACTCTATTTGAGACTATCAATTTTTAATCACTTTTTATTGTTTACGCGGAGATGGGAATATGCCTTTGATGAGTATAATAGGTTGCAGAGAATTTGAAAAAGAAATTGTAGAATTATTAGCAGAAGATAAGACGATCGATCACCTGCTTGTTGTAAATGGGTCACGGTCTTTAGGATTTATATCTGCTCTCAAAAAAAAGGGTTTAATGCCGGATGTACTTTCTCCGGAAAGGATACCCGGCGGTTTGAAGAAAAGTAAAGGGTTCAATGTGCTTGTAACTCTACAGGATATCGATCTATGTAGGTCTCCAATGCACATGAAAAAGCAGACTTACGAAAAAATAAAGTTCTATGGTTTAGTGTCCAATGGTATCCTTATATTCCAGAGTTCATGTGGAGGTATATTTGGGGATGTACTTTCGGATTTTTCAAATAGTCATTTCTTCCTTGAACTTTTATCTTCAGAAAATGAAAATTATGTGGTGGACAAAGTTGACGAATACTTTTCAAACAACAAAGATGTCCTCACCACTGAACTTATAGAACAACATAGAAATTGCTATAATAAACTTAAGGAACAAATACTTTCGTAACACTTATATTGAAAAGCCAGATTCCTGTTTTCTTTTTTTTGAACATTATTCTTTAATAGTTTATAGTACTGGTATGGAGAAATGCAGTGCTTCACTTATAAATGGTGATGCACTCTTGAATCTATAAACATTACAGGGATATCGGAATGGTCTTAAAAGGAAGTGCCTATGCACTTGGTGCTGGTACGGTTATCAACGCAATAGCCACATGGAAAGGTGCGGCTTTTGGTATCGATCTTAAAACATTTGCAGATGTAGAACTATCTGATGATACGTCCGGTATAACAGGAGTTATCGAAGGTATGCCTGATGCTGATACAAAACTTATTGAAAACTCAGTATCCTATGTACTTGAGCATTTTGACGTTGATATGGGGGGCACTGTAACAACAAGATCGGAGATTCCCCTGGCAAGTGGTCTTAAAAGTAGCAGTGCTGCAGCAAACGCATCTATCCTTGCAACGCTTGCTGCCATAGGTGAGGAACTAGATTCCTTTGAAGCCGTTAAGATAGGTGTAAGGGCTGCCCTTGATGCAAAAGTGACCATCACAGGAGCTCTGGATGATGCATGTGCTTCATTTTATGGTGGCTTTGTCGTAACTGACAACAGGGAAATGAAGCTACTAAAAAGAACCGAACATGAATATGATGTATTGATATTTGCACCGGATGAAAAGTCATTCAGTTCCAACACCAATGTTTCACGTTCCCGGGTGATAGCTCCATGGGTGGACATTGCATATGATCTCTCCCTGAAAGGCGACATCGAAAAGGCCATGACACTGAATGGATTTCTGTATTGCAGTGCACTTGGCTTTGATACTGAGTTCCTGATGCGTGCACTGGAAATTGGTGTCAAAGGTGTTTCTCTTTCGGGTACCGGCCCATCTTATGTGGCACTTGTCACCGGGGAACAGGCAGGTGAACTGGAAGATGCATGGAATGACTGTGGTATCAGCGGAACCATGATAAAGACTAACATAAATAATAAGGGTGCAAATAGTATCTATGTCTAAGTTTAAATTAGCGGGGAATACATGTCCACTATCAAAGAAGTACGTGAAGAAATAGAACAGATTGATAGCGAGATCATACAGCTTATTCATAAAAGGGTTGGTATGGCTGCAAAGGTGCTCGAAGCTAAGAAAAAAGAAGGTATAAATATTAATGATCCTTCACAGAACACAGTGGTTCAGGACCGTGCAGCGGATGCTGCAGTAGAATTGAACCTTGATGCTTCTGCTGTAAAAGAGATATTCAATATATTGATACGCATGAATATAGAGCGTCAGCAAGAATTAAGGGGCGAAGGAAATCTTCCTTAGGAGAATAAAATGGTTGATATTGCATTAGTAATGGGTTCTGAATCTGACCGGTCTGTGGCAAACAGGGCAACCGGCGTTCTTGACAACACAGATTATTCATATGATGTCCAGGTCATATCGGCTCACCGGAATCCTGACAAACTGGATGAGTATATTGCACAGAGTGATGCAAAAGTGTTCATAGCCATAGCAGGTCTTTCTGCTGCGCTTCCAGGTGTTATAGCTTCCAAAACAAAAAAACCTGTAATTGGAGTTCCTGTAAGTGCAAAGATGATGGGTCTTGATGCACTGCTATCAACTGCCCAGATGCCTCCGGGTGTACCGGTTGCCAGTGTGGGTGTTGATAACGGTGCAAATGCAGCCTATCTTGCAATAAGAATACTGGATCTGATTCAGTAATCTATTTTATTTAACTGGAATATGCACTGCTCGTCACCATTTCCTATGGTTTCAAGCACGTCAACTTCCATATCCTGTCCGTAAATATCCAGGATCCTTGAAAATATGCCCCTTGACAGGGTACAGAGTATGGGGTTTAGTTGTGCTTCCTCTTTTCCCCATGGGCAAACATTTCCCTGTATTGTGAAAATAGTATTCTCACTTGCCAACATTTCTGATTTAAATTCAGCTCCCAGCTGGTTTATTATCTGGCAGCACACATCACCTATGCATTCATAGCTCATGTTCTCGTTTTCAGAATCTGCATTTTCCAGAATAGCTTCTACGACCATATCTATCATCTGGTGTATAACAATACTTTTTTGTTCGCCTGGCAATGTTTTAAGCAAGACGGGGATGATCTGTGTAAGCACAGACCTGATCTTATTTTGCAGATTGAGCTTGTCTCTCTCTGCCAGAAGGTCATAATGCATATTCTTCAATTTGAGCAATGAGTTTATACGTGTCAAAAGCTCCATCTTGTTGACCGGTTTCGTCAGGAATTCATCAGCTCCTGCGTTTATACCAGCTATCCAGTCATCCCTTCCAGAAAGAGCAGTTACCATTATTACTGGTGTGAATTGAGTTTCAGGATTGCCTTTGAGTATTTCGCAGACCTGATATCCATTAAGTTCAGGCATCATGACATCAAGAAGAATGACGTCGGGTTTTTCACTATCTACAAGTTCAAGTGCTTCCTTCCCGTTAATAGCGGAAATCACTGTATATTTTTGATCAAGGTATGCTTTAAGCAATTCTATATTCATTATCTCATCATCAACGATGAGTATCTTTGGATCAGGGTTAGAGGATGTAATGATAAAATCTCCTTAATGCATTGTTTGATACGTTTTTGGCTGGATGGCGGAGGGATTTTAATTATTTAATTTTATATTTGATTTTTTATTATATATACGTGATGGCTTTACTGTAGATGTTCAATATTTATGGCATATCTTCAAAGTTATCACTACTTGTATTCTTTAAAAAATGTAAAAAAGTTTTTGAACTCTGATATTAATTCTAGAGTTCTACAATTTTGGCTTTAGAACCTTTCAAGCTTATACCTGCGGATGTGATGTCAAATACAGTGATGTCAAGGGATATCTTCGTACTACGCATCTTAGGTATACTCAGGAAACGCTCATTTTTGCCTGTATATGGATTCTCTTTAACCATTAATTTGACAGCACCATAAGTGGAATAATCTGCTATCTTATGTGTCATTTCATAGGCTGCTTCGTCCATTATGTATAGCATGGTTGTCTTTTGCTTTGCAAGTAAGCGATTGATGGTATCGAACTTGTCCCTGAATTCCTTAGCCTCAAGACCAAAAGCAAGGACTCCTATATTGTCGATAACTGCCACATCAGTTCCTTCGGGTATGAGCCTTACAAGATCAATAAGGTCTATCTCCTCAAGATTGAATCCTTCCTGATCCGGCTTAATGTATCTATCCAGTTGTGTTTCTTCTATGATATCTATTTCATTATCACTAAAATCATCTACTAGATGTGCTTCTCTGGCAATGGATCTGGTTCTGAACTCGATGACCGGTTTTATTTTAAGCATACCCTTCTCTATAAACGACTCAAGTCCAAGTCCTAACATTGCTGCCTGTTCTAACAGATCCTCCGGTGTTTCTTCCGTTGCAACCATTATGCATTTTTTTCCATCCATGCATGACTTATGCAGGAAATGTAATCCAAATATGGTCTTACCGGCACCAGGAACTCCGGTAATTAAAATTCCTTTCCCTTTGGGGTAACCACCACTGATCTTTTTATCAAGATTTGCTATTCCTGTGGGCATTCTTTCCATTTGTATCACGTTAGGCCTGAATAATATCCATATCTCATTGATTTATATTTTATTATGAATAATATTATATAAATATATTCTTTTTTTTGTTCCACTTTATTTATCTCTCCGGGAAGCCTATACGTTGTTTTATTTGTGGTGGATATGACCATTTACTCCTCATTGTTTATGTTACTTTTTTACTTTCTTTCTCAATTCCTGCATACGAATAATATTTATAGATTCAGTCCGAAAAATAAAAAGGGGCTGGATTCCTCATTTCGATTCTTCAGGGTGGGTCCGATTGAGGAATTATTCGAATTCAATTGGCACAATTCCTTATCTTATCATAAAGTCTTAAGGATGTACCTTTTGTTATATCCAGGTGAATGGAACTAAAAGGGGGATTATCGTGAACATTGATCTCAATTTAAAAATAGGGGGTGCAGCGGGTCAGGGGCTGCAAACCACAGGCATGGCTTTAGCCAAGGCATTGAAGAAAAGCGGATTCCATGTTTTTGCAACACAGTACTATCTTTCCAGAGTGCGTGGGGGACATAACACTTTCCAGATACGCATCAGTGACTCTCCTGTTTTTGCAATGAATGAAAACGTGGATATTTTGTTGGCTCTGGACAGTGCTTCTATTGAGCAGCACCTGTCGGAATTAAGCGATGGCGTGGTCGTCGTCGATTCTGATGAAATTAAAGTAAAAGAAACTGCGGATTCTATTTTTCATGTCCCAATGCTAAAAATTGCCAAAGATGTCTGCGGTGATAAGATATATTCCAACTCCGTTTCTATGGGGGCAGTTATTGGTCTTTTGTGTCTTGAGCTGTCAGATCTGGAATCTATACTGAAAACAACCTTCAAAAAGAAAGGTGAGGAGATAATACAAAAGAATCTAGATGCAGTACGTGCAGGTTACAATTATGTGAAAGATAACTACCCTGGCGGTTGTAAATTCGAGATAAGCGATGTAGGGGAAAAAGAGAACATGATGCTGGTCAGTGGAAATGAGGCTGTGGGTCTCGGTGCTCTCGCAGCTGGTGTGCAGTTCCTTGCCGCCTATCCTATGACTCCTTCAACTGGTGTTATGACCTATGTGGCTGCAAATGCTGATAAGTTCAATGTGGTTGTTGAACAGGCAGAGGATGAGATTGCGGCACTGAACATGATCCTTGGTGCTTCCTTTGCAGGTGCGCGTTCAATGACAACAACATCGGGTGGAGGTTTTTCCCTTATGGCTGAAGCTCTTGGGCTTGCCAGCATCACAGAAACACCTGCTGTTATTTTCCTCTGCCAGCGTCCGGGACCTGCCACAGGCCTGCCGACAATGACCGAGCAAGGGGATCTCCAGTTTGCTCTTTATGCTGCCCAAGGTGAGTTCCCAAGGTGTATACTCGCACCAGGCACGCCTGAGGAATGTTTCCATCTGACTACAGATGCTTTTAACATTGCAGATAAATACCAGATTCCTGTCTTTGTCATGAGTGACCAGTACCTGGCAGATTCTCTATTCACATGTCCGAGATTCGACACTTCAAAAGTAAAAGTGGAAAGGCATCTTCTATCAGATCAGGAATTAAAGGCCAGGAAAGAAGAATACAAGCGCTACGAGTTAACTCCAATGGGAATATCTCCCCGGGCTCTTCCAGGACAGGCAGGTGTACTTGTTGTTGCTGACAGCGATGAGCATGACGAGTTTGGGCACATTAATGAAACTCCTGACAATCGCATAAAGATGAATGATAAACGTATGAAGAAGCTGGAAGTTCTCAGGGAACAAATGCCTGCAGCAAAAGTTTACGGAAATCCGGATGCATCCATTACACTGATAGGTTGGGGTTCTACGTATGGTCCTCTTGCAGAAGTTGTGGATATACTGAAANNCAGTGGTACACCTGTGAACCTTGTTCATTTTACTCATATACATCCGCTTCCTGTTGAAGCAACCCGGAAATTGCTATCAAAAGCCAAAAAGACCGTTTGTGTGGAGAACAATTCCACAGGACAATTCTCACGTCTTTTGAAAGCAGATGCCGATATAAATGTCTCAGAGCACGTGCTCAGGTATGATGGAAAACCCTTCAGTCCGGAATTCATAATTGCTGCTCTTAAGGAAAAAGAGGTGATCTGAATGGTCAGTATGGATGATTATGGTAAATTTGAAACTGCATGGTGCCCTGGATGTGGTAATTTTGGTATCCTTAAAGCTATTAAGCAGGCACTTGTAAATCTGGGACGCTCACCACACGAAGTGTTCATAGCTTCGGGTATCGGTCAGTCAAGTAAGTTACCTCATTACCTAAAGTGCAATGCGTTCAACGGATTGCATGGTCGTTCACTGCCGCCTGCCACAGGGGCCAAGATTGCCAACCATGAGCTAACCGTTCTTGCCGTTACCGGGGACGGGGATTGCTATGGTGAAGGGGGTAACCATTTCCTGCATACTGTCAGGAGAAATCCAGATATAACTATGATAGTGCATGACAACCAGATATACGGTCTTACAAAAGGTCAGGCTTCACCTACAAGTGAAATGGGTATGAAGACAAAAGTCCAGACCCACGGTGTGTTCAACATGCCGCTTAATCCGTTGTCAATGGCCATATCTCTGGATTGTTCCTTTGTAAGCCGCGGGTATGCCGGTAATATTCCTCACCTGACCAAACTTATCGAAAAAGCCATACAGCACAAAGGTCTCTCCCTTGTTGATGTGCTCCAGCCATGTGTTTCCTTCAATAAGCTGAATACTTTTACATGGTACTCCGAAAGGGTTTATGAAATGGAAGAGACTGGTTATGAGTTAAATGATCGTGTTAAGGCCTTTGAGAAATCACTGGAATGGGGCGACAGGATTCCTCTGGGTGTTTTCTATATGAATGAGAAACCAAGTTTCGAGAATCATCTTGATGTACTCGTTCAGGGTCCTCTCTATAAGAATGCCCCAAAAACAGAATTGGTGAATGAATTGATCGATGGTTTCGTCTGACCATTGATTATAGTTTCATTGCTCTCTGGGTAATTTGATAGTGAATGTGCTGCCTTTACCGGCTTCGCTTTTCACTTCAATTGTCCCTCTGTGGAGTTCAACGATATTTTTTACAATTGATAATCCCAGTCCGGTTCCCTGGTATTTTCTTGTCATTGATGAATCCACCTGGTAGAATGGAGTGAAGAGTTTATCCTGTTCTTCCTTGTTCATTCCGATGCCATTATCAATTACAGAGAGCTGCAAAAGTTCATCCTCGGTTGTTACTGCCACCTGGACATGGCCCTTTACCGGGGTGAATTTCACAGCATTGCTCATGAGGTTATAGAATACCTGTTTGAATCTGGTCTTGTCTGCATATATTCTTGTGTTCTTTGAAACCTGGAAGTTGATATCTATGTGTTTTTTCCTTGCAAGAGGGCCGATTATGTTGTACACATTTCTCATGACGTCATTGACATCAAATTCCTCAAAGTGCAGCTCTATTTTTCCGGCTTCTACTTTTGAAAGGTCCAGGATATCATTTATCAGCTCAAGCAGATGCTTTCCACTTGCTGATACATGGTTTGCAAATCTCTTCTGCTTTGTGTTAAGTTCTCCAAAACTGTCTTCCTGCAACATTTGAGAATAGCCTATTATGGCATTCAGTGGTGTTCTCAGTTCATGGCTCATGGTTGCAAGGAACTCACTCTTTGTACGATTTGCTTCTTCAGCTTCCATTTTAGAATAGAGGATTGCTTCCTCCACTCTTTTTCTTTCTGTTATGTCCTCAAAGCTGAAGATTACTTTCGCATCGTCATAGGTATTGATATAGGCTGTTGAGACCAATACATTCAGTTCAAGCTGTATACCATTGGGCAATTCAATTGTGGTGGTTCCTTCTCTTTTATGGATGTTCTTTCGTGTTTTGAATGTCTCTATCATGGCAGTATGGAAGATACATCTGGTACATTCTTCAGTGGTTCCACACCCTTTCCTCTTTGGTGCATTAACACAGGAGAATATCTCTCCTGGTTTTTTGCTGATAGATGCCTCTTTCTCCGACTTTGTTATTCTCATACATTCCTGGTTTATATTCTCAACAATTCCATTCCTGTTCACAAGTATCATGGGTATGGGGGCCAGATCAAAAATAGTATCAAGCAGCTTTGCTTGCTTTTCAAGTTCAAGTTCATTTTCTTTGCGCTTATCAATATTGCGGCTGATCCCCAGAAAGAATTTAAAGTTTCCTTCACCGTCAAGGACTGGATTGATATGCATCTCTACCCAAACGGTAGAACCATCTTTGCATGGCTGTTCCAGTTCTATGGTGCGTGGGACATCGGGGAGAAATCCTTTTTTGAATTTACTAAAGAAAGCATTCCATAGTTCCATCAAGTCCTGAAATGATTGGGGTGTAAATCTGTCTTCAACAGGTAAACTCCTCAATTCTTCAGGAGTAAATCCTCTTAAGTTTTCAATTGAAGGGCTGACATAAAGAGTCTGACCTCTTGCATCAAGCATCCATATTACATCATTTGCATTCTCAGCTATCAGGCGGAACATCTCTTCGCTTTCTTTTAAGGCATTTTCCGCCTCTTTTCTTTCGGTAATATCTGAGCAAACGCCAATTGTTCGGACTATTTCCTTTGTAATATCATCAAATATTGGTATTCCCTGCTCTTTCCAATACGTTATTTGACCATCTTTTGAAAGCATGCGATACTCAGCATGAAATACATCACCCGTTTTACGGTACTTATCTATTCTTTTCATGACCTCTTGCAGGTCATCCGGATGTACTCTCTCAGACCAGGCCCCGAGGGTTTGCGGAACGTTCCCTGGGTCATAGCCGGGAGCGTCACCAATGTCTCCATACCATTCAAGGTGGTCAGTTTTTATGTCCCATTCATAGATCAGGTCAGTTGTACATTCAGCCGCAATCCTGAAACGCTCTTCTGCTTTTTTGCGGTCATTTATATCGCGGATAACTCCTGTGAAAAATTTGAGTTTCCGTTCATCATCTAAAACAGGGTTTACAGTCAGCTCTGTCCATAATGTTGAGCCGTTCTTGCATAAGATATCCATTTCAATTGCCGGAGCTTTGATAGGCAGGCCTTTTTGAAGTTTAGAAAAGAAAGTGCCCATATGGCTATTGATATGATCATAAGACTGCTTTGTTACCAGTTCTTTCATATTCTTTTTTAGTGTTTCCTCCTGTGTAAAGCCTGTAATCTTTTTTACAGAAGGGCTGACATAAAAGAATTTACCTGCGATGTCCATTGTAAAGATAATATCGTGCACACTCTCAGCGATCATATGAAAAGTGTCATCGCTTTTATTCAGGGTGTTTCCAGCCTCTTTAATTTTATATTTGAGTTCACTTCGTGTATAAGGCTCCTTGATATACAATGCCTTATCTGACGTGGCAATTATGTTGAAAAAATATTCATCTGGTTCGGATATGATGAACAAAATAGGTGAATCGCTCTCTGAAGATATTTTCATTGCTTTTTCTACAATACCTTGATCAGTGTCTTTTTCAATTTTACAAATAAATAGGGATCTTTCAAAGGAATGTGTCACTTTATGGACACTGCGGTCTATGTGATGCACAGAGATCGTATTGCAGATGTCCTGGAGGTCGTTTTTCAGTTTGCAAGAATCGTTATTGGTATGGTTGAGGAGGACTGGTTTTGTCATATGTTTCCTCCATAATGGGATATGCAAGAATGTTCAACAAATGAACACGATGTGTAATTATATTATTCTTTGTATTTAAACTTACTATAAAGATATAGCTTAATAGTTTTAGGGACTAATTAAAACAGTTTTAGATGTTATTAAGCTTTTTTGCCTCAATAACAACCAATTCTTCAAAAGAGCATTTATCCCTGGCAACTATCTGTGGACTAAATCCATATTGTTCCATTTCCTGCATAACCTCTTTAATGCCTGTGAGGGATGAAACTAGCAATAAGATTATTCCATCAGGTTTCAGGTAGTTACGTACTTGTTCCATGAANNTTTAAGCCCTGTGAACATATCTGTCCTGATAACATCGATACCATTGGATCTTGCACAGTTTGCAGCTAAAGGGCTTATTTCTGTTGCCACAAGCCTGATATTCCGGTTGGCTTTCAGGACTGCAGATACAAAACCCGTGCCGGTGCCAATTTCCAGGACATTCATATCATCACTGACCAATTCAAGGGCGGCATCTGCAAGTAAATATGAATCTTCGGCAGGTTCATATACCTGTTCAGCGAGCCTGATCATTGCATTGCGATGTTTGATTGTAACCATAGTCTAAAAGAGTTATTTTTGTTTGTGCCTGAACATCGTGTTGGCAAGTTGTGCGAATTGTTCAGGTTCAAGATTTTCGGGTCTCAGGTTAAGCAGTTCTTCCGGCAATTCATTTATGAATTCTTTCATATCATCGATGCCAAGTAGTTGTTTGTTCCTGAGTATGGAGTTTCTCATCTTCTTACGTCTCTGCCCAAAAGCTGCAGTAACGAAATCAAGGAAGTATTTCTCATCCAGTACTTCAAATTCCGCTGGTCTGGGTATAATCTCGACAACAGCAGAAAGGACTTCAGGTGGCGGGGAGAAAGCTCCTTTTGGAATTTTCATGATCATGGAAGTATCTGCAAAGTAGTGTGCATTCACAGAAAGGCGGCTGTAGTCCTTTGAATTAGCATGTGCTACCAGTCTCTGGGCAAACTCGTACTGGTACATGAGTATGCCGAGTTTGAAATTGTATCTGAACAATTTGAATGTTATCTCGGAGGATATGGAATAGGGGAGGTTTGAAACGACCTTGTCAAAAGGTGGAAAATCAACTTCTAGTACGTCTCCATGAATAATGGTGAGTTTATCTGGATCTCCTAAACGGTCCTTCAGGACATCAACAAGTTCAGGGTCTCTTTCAATGGCAATCACATGGGCTGCTTTATCCATGAGCCTTTCTGTCAGGTTGCCAATTCCCGCCCCTATCTCAAGAATAATTTCGTCGGGTTTGATATCTGCAGCTTCGACAATCCTGTCAAGGATTCGCTCGTCAATTAAAAAATGCTGGTCATGGTATCCACCGCGGATACCATATTTCCTGAGTATGTCATAAACCAAAAAATGAACCCCTTTTACTGGTTGCGTGGACGACGTGGGGGTATTGTAAAGAGTCTGTACTTGATATTGTCATCCTTTAGTTCATCTATGACCCTGTTGACAATGGTCTTCTCAGGTGAGTGTACTCCACCGACCCTTTCATGAAGCTCTTCAAGGGTCTTGAAAGGTCCTTTCTTCCTCTCGTCTATGATGGCCCACATGAGTTTCTTCCCAATGCCCGGGAGTAATTCAAGCATATGTAATCTGTTTGTGATCGGATGCGCATCATTGAAGAATTTGACAAACCTTTCCTCATGATGTTTTACAGTCTTTTCAAGGATGTAAGGTAGCTCAAGTTGGGCACCATGACTTAGGTCCTGGTATGGTATGCGGTGTTTCACATGGTCTATAAGATCCCTGTCACCGTCTCCAATGTATACTCTGGACTGGATGTCCGGCACATTTCCTTCTTTAGGTACAAGTTCCATTAAAACGAAATGAATCTCTCCGACAGCCTGTACAAGAGGTTTCTTTTGATATGAAGGACGTTTATCATCAGAACTTCCGTATGGAAGGTAATCTAGGACCCATGCATACTCTTCTTTCTCAGGTGGCTTTCCCCTTGTTGTCATATAATTTCCTCCTGTAGCATACCTGCTGCTATTGGTGCAACTTCTCTCAAAATTAAAAAAGGGATATATCGGATATAAATCTAATCCATTGCTTCTTCTACAAGATCTAATATTTGATCGAGTTCTTCATCTATAAGTGTGAATCTCTCTTTTGCATAAAGTGATCTGAGCTCATCTCTTGTCTGCGGCATTATGTCCGCCAGTCTGATGGCTATCTCAGGCTTCATTTTTTCAAGCTCAAGAAGTTTGTTGACCAGACTCCTTGCTTTTTCAGGAGTTGTCTTTGAGAACGTATCTGCATGGTTGATAGCTTTACGCAGTTCATATCCAAGTTCTTCTTCGTCTTTGAGACGATCTTCCATTATCTCGTGCAACATACCCTTTACTTCAGCCAGGGTTAACAATTCTTCACTCAGAACTTCTTTTACTATCATTGGTATACACTCTATGCATTATTTGGGTTTTGGGTCATCTTTTGATGACAATAAGATATATTTATATCGTTAAATACGCGCAATAAAGATATATCTAACGATAAAAAAAGGTACTTCAGGTTGTTGAACCTGAAATTCCTGTGCACTTAGTATTTCTGTGGTTTCAGGTGCTGTGGGAGGGATATGAGTTCTTTTGTAGCATTTCCGTCCTTTATCTGTAAGAGATAAGCGCGGCCACGCTGACCAATAACTTTTCCTGTCTTACCCTGGAACCTTGCATTTGGCATTCCCTTCTGTACGCTAGGGTCAATGTCGATGTGGACCATCTGTCCATTGTCGAACTCCTGAATTGCCTTGCTAACAGGTGAAAGACCTCTTTCTCTTGTGGTTTTCTTTAACTTATACCTTGTACAGTGTTTTTCGCCGTGTGATGTTGCCATGATTATTTTCCTCCATTGATCAAATGATTAGTTTAATTTATGAATTTTCAAATGTGATATATTATGCATTAAATGTCGACTTTGACGACATTAAGTTCAGCCACTATTGCCTGTATTCCTAACTTCTCAGTCAGGCTTGGCACAGTCCTTCCATCGTCTCCGGACGTAAGTTCCTTGACATACAGACCGCCATCACAGTGTACTTCAATGATGGCATACTCATCTGTTTTCTCTATGAGTTGCATGTTATGGACATATCGTTTTCGGACAAGATCCGCTCTTCTGTGGGATACTCGCTGTGGAGTCCTTTGATGTATCTGTACTCCAATAAGGGAGTCTATAGCATCTGCAAGTTTATCCGTGGAAACAGGCTCTTTGAATGTAACTTTAAGGTTATAAACTTTATCCGCCTTTGAGGACTTCAGGTTTTCAACTACGCTCTTCTCTACTATCTTGAGTCCTTCAACTTCTACTTTGCCACCTGCGAACTCATTGATCTTGTTTTCCAGTTCCCATACATCTATACTTCGAATAACCGGATTCAGTGCCTCTACAACAAAAGGTCTTCCTGTTCCTAGCATAAGCGCATCGATATCCTCACGTCCGGCACCGTGGAACTTTGTATCTGTTCCATTTGTTGCCTTGATGACCTCTTCAGCGATAAGCTCGTCTACAGACTCCGGATATTGCTTCCCTGTATTGTCGCACTGTTCACAACCCCTGCCGCCACAGCTTCTGCATGGCCACCTTGTCTGTGGGATTCCTCTTACGAGTTTCCTGTACCTGCCCTGTATGTAAAGTGACTTTACCTGGATGCTGGTAGATTCTTCTGCAATATCAAGGGTTACAACAACGTCCGGCCGTTCGAACTCAACTTCTTTTCCAGTGCGTGCAGCTATGAGTTTACCGACCTCACGGTTCATTTCAGACTTGAACTGTTCTGCCTGTGTGATTCCGCATTCGCTCCACAGTATCTCTTCATTCTCTCCTATCAGGCCGCTTACCTTTGTGCCTACAAGGAATGTGGAATATTCTCTGTCTCCGATGCTTTCGACCGCCCTGTCTGCCCATGTGTCCAGGTTATCATAAATTCCCATGCATACCCAGCATTTCTCATCTTCGCCCTGTATCTTCAGAGTCTTTCTTGCATAGTTACTGCTCTTTGACAGTTCTCCAAGTAATGACTCATCGCCTGCCTCTTTGAACAAAGCGTCTCCTTCCATTGCAAGGCTTAATTTGATGGCCTGTCCTCTTTCTACATTGGTGAGGCCTGTGGATAATTTGGCGAACTGCCTTCCCATGCAATGGTCGCAAATGGGTCCTTCGTTGATTATCTTCTTAGCGGTTTCAAGTATGCTCATTGGATCACTTTTATATCCTGTAAATCTCTATTATCGGGCTTTATATGGCTGATTTGAACAGATAGGTACTATATAATATAACCTTTTTTAGTTATGCTTCTTTCCTATCCAGTTCATTATGTATTATTATCATACAATGGTCAGAATGGAGTGAAATAGGGCCTATGTTAAGCGTCTGTTTTGCCACACTGGCAATTATCTCTTCCTCTTCTTCAGTAACTCCCATGTGGTCCCCGAGGACAAATACTGCATCTGTATTGAGGTCTGTGTATTCGCGGATGTCTTTTCCATCCTCTTTCAGGTAATAGATGTCCCTGCCAGCGTCCTCGAATTCAGTAAGCAGTTCCTCAAGACCTGCACGGCGTATCCATACCCCTGGTGTTGATTGTGTCTCATATTTAATGGCATCTCTTTCAAGTGCCTTCTTTATGAGGGAGCCGCTGCTTCTCTCATCGGGATTGAGGTACTTCAACTTCTCTCCGTTGAACCTTATTATTTTTCCGGGGTCCGGATCTCCTAAAAGCACCAGATGGACATTAATATCACGTCTCATTCCGTGTGAAAGGAAAAGTGCGGAATTGACGCACCTGCAAAGAATATCCATTCTTCCGGCGGAACCGGGCAGGTCGTTAAGTGAAAAGTCACCGGTTGTTAATGCTTTATGTCCAATTATCACAAAATCTTTCATTTATTTCCCTCTGTTTTTATTTCTCATCCTTAAGTAACATTTTTGCAAGGGCAGCTGCAATTTGCCTGTAGTTCATATCATCGCCAGCGATACTTGAGACAAAGTCATCGTATTTGTCCAGGTGTCCTCGCCGGATCTGCATCCTGATGTCATCGGCAATGCGATTCTCTTTAATTCTCTCTATGTCTCTGTGGGTGGGCAGTTCTCTTTGAATGATCTCCGTATTGGTGATATTCATTATGTCTTTCAGCTTCCCAAATTCCTTGCCTGACACAAAAGAATAGGCAAGTCCCGGTCTGCCTGCTCTTGCAGTCCTTCCTATCCTGTGGACGTAGGTTTCAAGCCCCTGGGGCAGGTCGTAATTAAAAACAACTTCTATATTATCAACATCTATTCCCCTGGCAGCTACGTCAGTTGCTATCAGGATCCCGATATCCTCGCTCTTGAACCTGTCCATCCGCTGTTCTCTTTTCTTTTGCTTGATATCGCCGTGAAGTGCCTCAGCAGGATATCCTCTGGAACGAAGTTTTATAACTAATTTGTCAACTTCTTTTTTTGAATTACAAAAGACAAGTGCAGATTTGATATTCTCGGCTTCTATAAGTCTTTTCAAAGCCTCTGGTTTAGCATTATCCTTTATTTCAAAGTAATATTGCTTTACCTGCGGAACAGTAAGTTCTTCTTTAACCACTTTTATATGGACTGGATCTTTCTGGTATTGTTCTGTCAGCCTCAATATGGGTCCTGGCATTGTTGCTGAAAAGAGCAATGTCTGCCTGCTGCTGACCGGAGTGCGATTAAGTATTTTTTCGATGTCTTCCCTGAATCCCATATTTAGCATTTCATCAGCTTCGTCAAGTATGACGATACCAATGTCATCAGTATGCATCGTTTGCCTATCGAGGTGGTCTATTAATCTTCCCGGTGTCCCTACTATGATCTGTGCTCCTGTTTTGAGCGCACTGATCTGGGAATCGACTGACAGCCCTCCGTATATGGATATTACTTTGAGTTGCGGGATGTATTTTGCAAGTCTTCCGAGTTCTTCAGACACCTGGTTTGCCAGTTCCCTGGTAGGGCATACTATTAATGCCTGGGTGTTTTTGTTATTCGGGTCCAGGAGTTCTATCAAAGGTATTCCGAATGCTGCTGTTTTCCCTGTGCCGGTCTGTGCCTGCCCGATAATATCTTTTCCTTCCTGGATTAGGGGAATGCATTTCTCCTGGATTTCCGTGAGCTCCCTGAATCCCATTTCTTTGATACTTTTCCTTATCTCCTTTGAAAGATAAAGTCCACTGAATGTTTCTGATTCCATTTTATTTCCACTCCTGAGAAAACCCGATATTAATGATTACTATAGAAGGCAAAGGTGTAATGTGTTAGGCATTACTTTTTTAGTTCAATTCTTTACAAGCCACGTATCTTTCAGCTATTTTTGCAGCCTTATGTGCGACTTCTGTGGCGCTGTGGCCTATTATCCTGATCATGGCTTCCTTTCCGATGCCGCCTTTGTCAGAGATTATGTCTGGTATGCCTCCATGCGTTTCAATCGCATTTGCTGTACCCCAATCCATTGTGTGTGCATCTTCAGGTTCTTCTTCCCTGGAAAATGAGGATATACTAAAGTCCAGTTCCTTACATATATCTATGAGCTGTTCAGAATATCTTATATTCACAGCAGCTCTGAATATTGGGTCATATTTCATTGAAGCCAGTATTATGCGGGCAACATGGCTGCTCGCACCAAAATCAATGTCGCCAACAACCTGTGCAGTTCCTTTGACTTTCACGATCCTGCCTGTAACTGCGGCTATGTCAGCTGTTGACCCTGCAGCTGGTAATGCCATTGCTATGTTACATCCGACTTCGGGGATAAGTCCTGCAAAGTCCCTGCATTCTGTGAGTATCCTCACTCCTTCTTTCATGTCCTGCAAAACTGTGTATCTTTCAGAATTGTGCAGAAGGCCGGCTAACTGGTTAACAGGTCCTACTCCTTTTCCAACCGGCACGCTTCCTTTGATGGCTTCTACAACGAAGTCTTTTGCGATCTTTGCAGCTTCATCGATTTTATATCCTTTTGCAAGGGATGATACCAGTGCGGCAGAATAAGTGCATCCTGAGCCGTGTGTTCCTCCCTTCACAAAAGTCCCGGGTATGACTGTGTAATTGTCATTTTCGGAATCGTATATNNGCGTATATTATATCAGATGCTTCAAGGTGCCCTCCGGTGACAATTACTATCTTAACACCTGTCTGGCTGATTATTTTTGCAGCTTTCTTTGCTTCTTCGATGTTAGTTATCTGCATTCCGGAAAGGATATTAGCTTCATTTATGTTTGGTGTCACGACTTCGCTTACGGGTAGAAGTTCTTCCTTTAAGGTTGATACGGCATCTTTTCGAAGCAGGTCTCCTCCTGCCTCTGCTGCCATTACGGGATCGACAACCAGTTTAAGATTATGTTTTTTTACCATCTTTGCAACGGTTGATATTATATCTGAAGATGACAGCATGCCTGACTTGGCATATCTTATATCCATATCCTCACAAACAGCGTCTATTTGGTTGCGTATTACTTCACAGGGGATGTCGTATGCACTCAG
>DAZF01000074.1 GCA_002507205.1 Methanolobus sp. UBA32
GGGAGGAGGAAAAGCTGTCTGACAGTGGTGGTGTGTCTTCCTTTATCGTCATCTTCACGTACACTTAATGTCTTCTGGACATCGTGGCCCAAAAGAGCATTGATGAGGGTGGATTTGCCAACTCCTGAAGAACCGATGAGTGCTATCGTTTCACCTGGAATCATGAAAGAGTCTAGTTGTTCCAGATTTACATTTGAAAGGGCACTGAGAGTTATCACCGGAATATCGCCAGTGACATCCTTTATTTCCTGTATCGTTTGTGACACATCATCTGGCAGGCTCTCGACAAGATCTATCTTGTTAATAACAATAACAGGTCTTGCACCTGAAGAATGAACGATGGTAAGATATCTTTCAAGTCTTCGCACGTTAAGGTCATGTCCGACTGCCGTGACAATGAAGATCGTATCAATATTTGCAGCTATCAATTGTTCTTCACTGGACTCTCCTGCAGAACCTCTGGAAAGACAGGACGTTCGTGGAAGGATATCCACGATGGTGTATGAATTTATGTCACTCTGGTCAAGCAATACAACAAAGTCCCCGACGACCGGCTGCTTGCCAACCTTACGCATGGCTCCTGATATTGCTGCCTGTATCTCTCCCTTTTCAGTAAGGATATTCCAGACCGTTTTATGTTGGGTTGAAATCCTCCCGGGAATATAAGGGCCCTTATAGACTGAAAACGCAGATTCAAGTGAAGCGTTCCATCCGGGAATATCACTGATGTCTGAAGTATCACTTCCTTTGTTCCTGTATTCACCATTCATAACATTAACTCAAGATGTTATGATGAATAAACTTTTTGACAGAAGTAACTGGATCATCGAAGTGACAATTCCGGATAAAACCAGAATTATTAAGGGAAAATCCAGGCTCACCGAAAAAGGTCATATTTTAAAGGCAAAGAAATAAGAAATAGATGTCCTCAAGCATCCATTTCCCCACCTACCTTCCTCGCCCTACAAAACAACATATTCTCCCCATTCCACATATCGATCTCTGACAACATATCTTCAAAACCCTTGATGTCTTCAAAGCCTTCCGTTTACAGTATCAGTTTCATGTCATCAGACTCAAAGAAATGTATCCAGAAGCGATAAACATCAAAATTGCCAGACTCATCCATCAACATATGATGCTACATTATCACTTTTTTATTTGGATACAGGAAAGAATCTGAGATTATCAGATATTGTCTGCCCTTCCAGAAGCCACTCTCTTCCATCTCCCATATTCTTCTCAGGATATGTGAGAGTTCATAATGAGATTAAAATAGAAAAATTAATAAATAAATGGAGTAACTGAAAAAGCCACAACAAATTGCCAAACCAAATGGCTGGGTGGTAAAAAATGAAATCAAAACTAATAATAGCAATACTGCTGATAGGCATAGTGGCACTTTCAGGATGTACAGACATAAGTGACTCATACAAACCGGGAAGCTTCGGAACAACCGAAGAAGAAATGCAGATAGTAGACGCAGTAACAGACAAATATGGCGATATGACAGCCACAGGCGAACCAAGACTTCTTGAAGTAATGATGACATCATCAACACAAAACTTCATACCAGTCGATAAGGTTCTGAAATATTCAAAGGATTCAGAAGAATTGTACGCATGGTTCATCTATGACAACTTTGACAACGATATAATAAGTGTAGAATGGATTTACCTTGACAGTGATTACTCGATCCACACCTTTGAATCAGAAACAGGCGAAGACTTTGGACGTGGAACATTCATACTCGAAAAACCAGATGACGGCTGGCCACTTGGAGATTATAAAGTAATCATAAGCGGAGCAGGAGTCGAAGAGTCCGTAGAATTCGAGATAATAGACGGAGCAACTGTATCTATACCACTAGATCTCCTAGCTGGTACATCAATAGGCAGCCAGCAGGCAGACTTTGGAAACTCAGGAACAACAGAAGCACTGCCAACTCCACAAAGCGGCTTCGAAGCAGAAAGTACATCATCCAGCTTCATAGGAGATTGGACTTCAAATTGGGGCGACATGACATTCGAACAATCAGGAAATAAAATAATCGGTGAATACACGCACGACAACGGGAAACTTGAAGGTGTTGTAAACGGCGATGTATTCATAGGAACCTGGTCCGAAAGTCCTTCATACGCAGAACCAAACGATGCAGGTGACGTAGAACTTAAACTCAGCAGTGACGGTAATTCATTCGAAGGTAACTGGAGATATGGCTCAGATAATTCAGCATGGAGCGGTGGCTGGACAGGAACCAGAGTAGGACAATCGACAACCTCAACATCAACAATCTCAACATCATCAAGCGTAACACCTGGCTGGTACCTTACTAAAGTTGAAGACTACGGTGACAAGGTAGTAAGCACACATGACTACTACTCATACGATGTCGACTACGAAAGAGGAAATGTCTGGACCAGTAACACCGGAGACAAAGGCGAGACAGTACAGGTCAGGACTATCAGTGAAGAACCAGAGGACTTCTACGCTGCTGAAGAAGAGATCGCGATCAAAGTGAGAAAAGAAGGCGTGCTGATAGCACCAGATGATCTCGGACTTGGTGATACAAGCAACATTAACATAGATGCAGCAGATATCGCGATTGACAGAAGCACTTCAAGCCACTATTATCTTGAAGATGAAACATATGGAGCTTTCTTCAAAATGGACTGGCAGGATTCAACAGGCACCATCAAGGAAGGCACTTTCAAAGCGAATGCACCATGGGAAAACGCATTTAGTGGCTCATTCAGAATAGTTTTCTCATACAGTAATGGTGCACACTACAGAACGAACTACATTTATGAATGGAGAGAGTAATCCCTTCCATTCACTTTTTTATTTTTGAATTTACATTTTTGTATACTGTGAGCGAAAGCGAAGCCACTACAAATGACATCTTTGCTAAAGGGAAAAAATATCAATAAAAGTGAGAGTTTGTTCATATCCTGCAATCACAAATTTCGTATTAATTTAGATTGCAAGTAGATATGTTGCTTTATGGCTGATCCTCCACCCACTCATCACTAACCATAACCCCATCCTGGAATGTGATCACCCTGTCAACATACTTAACATGCCACGGCTCATGCGTTACCATCACAATGGTCTGGCCGTAATTGTCATTAAGATCCTTGAACACTTCCAGCACCTGTTCCGAGTTTCTGGTATCAAGGTTTGCGCAGGGCTCATCGGCGAACATAATGTCGGGTTTTTTGGCAATGGCCCTTGCGATAGCCACTCTTTGTTTCTCTCCACCAGACAGTTCATCGGGAATCCTGTCGTGTTTATCTTTCAGGCCGACCTTGTCCAGCGCTTCAAGGGCGGTCCTATAGGATTCCTTATTTGACTTTCCTTCCATCATGGAAAGGATGTACACATTCTCTGCGGCGGTCATCTCGTTGATGAGGGCGTAGTCCTGGAACACATAACCCACCTGGGTCAGCCGGTAATAGCTTCTCTCCGCCTCAGGCAGGCTGGAAACCTTCAGTCCCCGGATGGTGTATTCTCCGTCCGTTGCATCATCCAGCAGTGCCAGTATNNTTGACAGCAGTATTCCCAGAACCATAATACCTTTTCAGGTCCTTTACTGTGATCATTTTCAGCGTCCCCATATGGCTTTAAGTATACTTTCCTTTGATACGCTCCATGCAGGCAGCGTTCCGGCAATCACCGACAGAGTGAGCATTGTAGCTATGCTCTCGATAAGCAGCATTACATCTATCTGTGGCCTAATTTCCATAGTCTCGTAGAATACCACCGGATTTGCCTGGAAGTAGAGCATAAGTGAGAGATACAATATCAGTCCTGCAAAGATCCCAATGGAAACATAGAACATACTTAAAAATGCATAGGACAGGACTATCGACCTTGGAGTGATTCCCACGGCTTTCAGGATACCGATCTCCTTTTTCCTGTTGAGTATGTTGATGTATATTATAATAAGTATCAATGCTGCACCGACTATCAGACCCACAAATTTCGACATAGTGTCTATAGCACCCAGACTTTGCATTGCCTGTCTGATAAGGGTCTCTGATTTATCAGCCCATGTGAAGATATTTTCGTTCACCCCGGCTTCCCTTATCTTATCCTTCATTTCATCTTCAGTACCCTGCTCATCTATCCTGACAACTACACTGGTAGCCTTACCTTTATCCAGACCATACACATCTTCTATCTCTTTGTAGTGGACCATAGCATTCAGGTCAACAAGTTCAAAATTTCCTTCCATGATCCCTTTGACCTTATAGGTTCTTTTTACACCATTACTATACGTTACATCAACAAGTGATCCCGTCCTGGTCTCACCCAGATCATCATAAATTTCACCAAATGTCGGACTTGTACCTGATATAATAGAGCCGATGATGATCTCATCCCGGGAAAGATCTCCCAGAAAAACCCCTTCTTTTATAATGTACGGATATTGCGATATCTCATATTCCTCTGTGGGGACCACACCTGTCACAGTCGCTCCCACAACATTCTGTTTATGTTCAATAGATGCTCCCACATCCAGTCTTTTGGTTGCAGCCCTCACACCTTCCACAGCACGGACCTTCTGCAGGACATTATCAGCGTTATTGATGTAGGTGTTGTCACCTGTAGGTTCGATAACAATATCCCCATAGGGATAATCTTGCATGAAACCTGTGAACAGGACCGTCATCCCTCCTATCATCGAAGGAAGAAAAACAAGGTTCATAAAGATAAGTGAAAGCACAAAAACAATGAACACCAATGTTTTTTTGTTGCCTCGCTTTATGCTGCTGCCTGCAATGAGAGCTCCAACCCTGATATCATCTATCATACCGGACACCTCTATTCTTCTGTGTCCTCACCAAGGCTGCTACCGCCTTCCATTAGCTGCTTGATGATCTCATCCTTTGAGTTTTTCGTTCTGTAATTGTTGTAGGCCAGTCCGCCGATGATTACCAGAAGCAGCAATACGATAATGATCGTTCCTGCCCCGCCATTCCTTTCCATGACTATGACATTTACCTTCGTTTCTACCTGTTCCTCACCGAAATCATCAATATACGTGATAGTCACGGGAATCTCGAACTCTCCTGACTGGTCTGCCACAAAAGTGATTACTGCAGGCCCGTCCTCATCCGGGTCAAGGGTTCCTATAAATGACTCCTTCAGTCCCTGGAACGGATGATCCGCATAGACACGTATCGAATTAATGGTCCTGTCGCCGGAGTTCTCGATCCTCATGGTCAGTTCCACAGTATCATCCACATAAGGAAGTACCGGATCGACCTTTACAGATGCAAGGTTCAGACTTCCTTTTTTGTCAAGTACGGTTATCTGAATATCATATTCATCCTTCTGGACACCGTAGTCGTCCTCATACTCTATGATAACAGGAATTTCAAAGGTTCCTGAGTTGTTAGCCTTGAACTTGAACAACGCTGTTTGAGTGTCATTTGCTGCAAGTGCACCAAGAGTAGAACCTGTGATACCCTTGAAGTCATGTTCCAGATAGACCTCTACGGATTTTGCAATCGAGTCACCGAAGTTCTTGATTTCCAGATCAAGGTCAACCGTATCCCCTGCATAAATATACTCAGGGTCAGTGCTGACAGAAGAGATACGTGGCTCTGCATGTTCACCTGTAACTATAACTTCAACTTCATAGTATGCTGTCCTTTGTACATCCCCGGTTCCGTATGTCAGCTTCATTTTGATGAGATGAGGACCGGGAGTAGCATCCGGGGTTGTTCTCATATGATATCTCAACTGCCTCTCACTGTCCTTGTACACGAATTTAGGAATATAGGCAACAAGGTCCTCCGTGACTATGATATCCGGGGGAATACTTAATATCATGAACGTGATATCCTCAGGGACCTGGGTACCGCAGTTCTCAAGGCTGATACCCACGGTGAATTCCTCATCCCTGCCCACAGAGCTGGGACTTATGTCTTCCACTACTGCCCTTAAACATTCATCACCTGAAGATTCTGCCTGGACGACAGGAATTCCTGCCAGAACAATTACCAATACCAGCATGAACAAACATGCGAATCCCTTCCTCTGATTCATACCTTTCCCATCTCCTTTTGAACCTTTTCTGTAAACTCAATAAGATTTTTAAAAATTAAATCCAATGCAAGCATTTGCTGGTAATACTGATCGATAATTTTGAGTGTTTCTTCTGACTCCTCATCCTTACTGTTTTTACATTTTTCAATTATCGCAGGAAGACCTCTTAGTGCAGGAAGCACCATGCATTCGTTTTTGGATTTTATTGCAGCAATGGTCATCTCCAGCATGTCTCTTTGAATTGAGAAATATAGCTTTTTTGAACCAGCTTTTTTAGTCTTATCCACAAGCCCTACTCCGCTAAGCATTTTCATAGCGGTGCTGACTGCTGAAAAACTATACCCGGTAATTTCAGATAGCTCTTCTAGAGTTAGCGCATCAGGTTCAGAATAAAGTATGGCAAGAAGTCTGGAAGAGAGTTCATCTAATCCATGGGATCTAATTCCCTGATATACGAGACTCTCAAATTCTTTTCGGATATTTTCCATGTTGACACCCTTATTTCTGCAATTTACAGTTATTACTGAAAATTGTGTAAATACTACATATATAGCTTTCGGGTTTACATATCGCTTAAAAAAGATTACCAGAAAATACAAATCCTGGTAAACCCGAAAGAATTTCGGATAATGCTTAAATACTGCATCCACCATTATTGTTGTCGCGACAACAGTTGTGTAGGCAACTGTAAAACAAGGAACAGACCATGAACGACATACCACTCGGAGCATTCACTTCTATAATCTATCGCAGTCAGTTTGTGAGGATAAACGATCGAATGAAAGAACTCGGCCTTTCTGCAGGTCAATTCTTCGTTCTCATAATACTTTCGATCGAGCAGGGTATCACACAGGACACACTTGCAGGAAAACTTCTCATCGACAAGGGAAGTATAGCCAGGGCAGTCAATGTCCTTGAGGATAAAGATCTTGTCAAACGCATAACCGATGAGAACAACCGCCGCGCTGTGCGTCTTTATCTCACTGGAACAGGGGAACAGCTCATTCCAAAGATCATTAAAATAGACAACGAATGGGAAGAAGCTGCATTTTCAGGACTCACAGAAGAAGAGAAGACAAATGCAAAGAATCTGCTCCACAAAATTGCAAAGAATAGTTATGAGGCTGCTTATAAAAATGGTGAGAAAAAATGGAAGGAATTTCCCCTGAAAGACCTGCAATAAATGGTCAAAAACAAAGATCAAAGCAAAAGTATGAGACTTTAAAGCTCATCGTAATCCTTAGTGCATCAATGCTGACCATCATGGGTGCGGCTGCGGTTGCACCTGCATTACCCAGGATGCTTGAGCACTTCAACAGCGTCCCGGATGCAGGCCTGCTGGTATCCATGATAGTCACATTACCGGCACTGGGTATTATTATCAGTTCTCCTTTCATCGGCATCCTTGCTGACAAATATAGCAAGAAGAATCTGCTTATAGCATCCCTTGCTATATTCGCACTTGTAGGATCCACAGGTGCGCTCCTCAACTCTCTCTACGCCATACTTGTCTTCAGAGTATTGCTCGGAATAGGCATTGCAGGAATGTCCATCTGTGCCACAGCCCTGCTTGCAGACAGTTACACCGGTGCTGAACTTAAGAAAAAGATCGGCCTGCAATCTGCCTGTATGGGTTTTGGAGCCGTAGTGCTTGAAGTTGCAGGCGGTGCCCTTGCAGATATCAGCTGGCACGCTCCTTTTTACATCTACCTCATTGCACTGCTGATAATCCCGGGAGCCATGATCTCTATCAGTGGAACAAAGAAAAAGACCGGGCAGGGAGAAGCACACGGACAAAATGACCATTCACATTATCAAATGAAAAACAAACAGTTGCACCTTAAAAGCATCGTCCTTATCTATTTAGCAACATTTGTACTGATGGTGCTCTTCTTTTCAGTGCCCACAAAGCTTCCATTCGTTCTTGACGAAAAAGGCATCTCATCAGCGTTTCTCATTGGAGCTTTGATATCCATTCCCGGACTCTTCGGTACGGTTGGAGCACTTGGGCACATACGGGTTTCAAGATACCTGTCAGAGATAAAGACCAATCTCTTTTTCTTCATCATGTTTGGAGCAGGCATCTTTATACTCTCCATAGCCCCTGACATTGCAACACTTATCATAGGATTGATAATAGCCGGAATCGGTTTTGGAGTTATCAACGCCACAAATTTAAGCTGGCTTGGTAGAATCGCCCCCGAACACTCACGCGGAAAGATATTCTCCGGATTTACCACCGTCCTCTTCCTTGGACAACTGGCAAGCCCCCTCATTATTCAGCCCATACTCAAAACAGGTACACTCTACGATGCCTATGCATTCCTGGGAGTTGGCGGAATCGTGTTGGGATTGATATTTGGTGTGGTCAGTATCATGGACATTATTGAGCAACCAGTCATAATCACCGAGCATCCTGTTGGTGTGGAATCAAGAAAATAAGAGAATAAATATAGACAACAAAAGATGATCGGGAACAGATTTCATTCCGGCTCGGTCCTTTTTTACCAACTATTGACCTGGACTTTCTTAATTTGTCTTTAACTTTTTCTGAGAGTAACCATAAAGAGCTTTCTTGGAAGAGGTCCCTCGTCAAATTCCTTTATATCAATTATATCATAGCCTTGCGAAAGATGATCTATCTTCTCTTTGCTCAGGAAATGCACGATAAATCCACCATCTATCTCCCACATGTCTTCACACCTGTGGATTCCTGTTCCATATTGAGAATCCCCTGTATGCCGTGTTGTAAATATGTTCAGCCCACCAGGCTTAAGTACTCTTTTTATCTCGTTTGAGACAGACTCAAGCTCAGAGGTCGTTAGTGGCATACAGTATAGCATATGTGAATAGCACGCATCAAATGTTTCATCTTCAAATGGAAGAGGTTTTCTCACATCGTGCTGCAAAGTAGTTACATGCTCAGACAATCCGTTCTCCCGGGCTTTCTGCCTTATAACCTGAATTCCGTTTTTAGAATAGTCAAGAGAACATACCTCAAATCCATTTCCCGCAAAAAATAAAGTATCTCTTCCCTGCCCGGCTCCAAGTTCAAGAATCTTAGTTTTTCCCTCTTTCCTAAAGGTTTCAGCAGCCCATTGAGCAGGTAAACTGGGTTTTTCACCGAACTTCGCATTATTATTTAAAAACACAATTTCCCAGTGATTCTGCTGTTTTCTAAGAATTTCCTTATCTATACATGAATCTCCCTGCATCATAGAATCACTCTTTAATCCTTGTCCTTATATTTCCCTAAGGAGCCGCAAACCAACACGACTACTGTTACGGCGGGCAATCGGCGGGTAGCAATACCGACTTGCAGACCGGCATCCTACGGCTGACGTTTGCCAGCTGCCTCCGCGTAATACCCTCATAACCCTGGAAGAAACATCAGCATCTTCCCTGGCACTACAATCTGCAGGAGCATTTTCGTAACTATCATGATACATGTCCTGCACCCATTCCCAAAGATTTCCATGCATATCATACAATCCCCATGGATTGGGTTTCTTCTGGCCCACGGGATGAGAACCAATATCCAGATTCCCGCAATAACAATATTCGTCCAGTTCTGATTCACAATCACCAAACGAATACCTCGTGGCAGTACCCGCCCTGCAGGCATATTCCCATTCAGCTT
This sequence comes from Methanolobus sp. UBA32, assembly GCA_002507205.1. GTDB lineage: Archaea > Halobacteriota > Methanosarcinia > Methanosarcinales > Methanosarcinaceae > Methanolobus. Next base: position 9,698 of record DAZF01000074.1, read on the forward strand.
CAGAAGGCAGACGATATTTATCAGTACCCTCTTTCTCATTTAGTTTATCAATAAAATCCTGTGCAGCATTCCATGAAACTCTGTCAACCGGTCTGTTATCTCCAACAAACTTGGAAGGGTTACTGCCCACTAGCTCAGTCCACTGTTTCTGTGTGACCAAAAATTTACCAATATAGAATGCTTTCTCTATGTTTACTTCATGAACAGGTCTTTCATTCTTATACCAGTTATTTTCATCTGCAGGTGAACCCATTTCAAATTTGCCTGCGGGAATCAATATGAATTCCATTCCGAGACAATTTGTGTAGGTATCTGGAAATCCAGATTCCTCTCTTTTTAATAGATCACCAATCTCTGCTTTCATAATGAACATTCCATCAAAAAAAGCACTCATAACTCCTTATGACTGCATAACCACAGATTATGCGTTCTCCGTCCCGGTCCATTTAGGGATCTTAACATGGAATGAACTTCCCTGTCCAACTTCACTTTCTATCCAGATATTACCCTGATGTGCATCTACAGTATCTTTGCAGATATAGAGACTTGATTCAAGACCCTGGTACATCCTTGCAATGGAATCATCCACCTGATACATCTTGTAGAACAAACGAGGTATCAGGTCTTCATCGATTCCTTCGCCATTGTCGGTGATAGTAACATGGAGATAGCCATTTTCTTCGCATACTCCTACCCCGATACACTTTCCTTTAGGTGTAAGGCTGATGGCATTGTGGATAAGATAGACAAACATTTCATTCAGTTTTTCTTTGTCACCCTTGATCGGTGGCAGACCTGCCGGAATATCCTTTTCCAGCATCAGTTCTTTTTCGTCTATCAACAGTATCTGGTTAAGCAGGACATCAGAAAGAACACTGCCTATGCTTACCGGTGCGAATGAATATTCAATCCTGCCGGATTGCTGCAGGTTATTGTACAGAATTGCATCCACAAGGAGCTTCAACCTTTCCGAATTACTTAACAGGATAGAGATAGCCTCTTTTTGTGAATCATCCAGAACATTCAGTGTTTCATCATCAAGTATATCGGATCCATGCACAAGATCATGGCCTCTTTTCATACTATCCTCAAGGAATTCCGCCTTGATCATACTGATAGATCTGAGCTTCGTGTTAGCCTTTGAAAGTTCTTCGGAGTACTTACTCAACGCACCTACCAACTGCTGCCTCTGAATGAGTTTCCACATTCCCTGCAATAAAAGTGTCAGCTGACGAACGTCTGATTCATCATAATCCTCTTCCTTGTTTCCGACACCAACTACTGCAACTATATGGTCCCCGTCAAATATCGGGACATTCATATGCCTTATCAATTCAACATGTCCTTTAGGGTACCCTTTTTTCAATAGACTCGGAGCTGCATAATCATTGGTGATGATGGGCTTCCTCTGCTTTACAGCTTCTCCCCATAATCCGGTGCTTTTTACAGGATATATGAACTGTTTATTAGTTATGTTGCATTCATTCATTGCAGAGCTTGACCAGGAATGCATTATCAGGTCTGTTTCACCAGCATTCATGAATGCAAGATATCCCAGTTTACTTTCAGTAAGACGAACAGCTTCTTCCTTGACAAACTCTGCGATCTCATCTAAGGAAGCAGCTGTCATTTCATTGAGCGAGATCAATACCTCCAGACGGGATTCGTTCAACTGTTTTGCCTTTTCAGCTTTTTTACGCTCTGTGATATCACGGCCAACTGACAGGATGGTCTTCTTTCCATTATAGTTGATCATCCGTGCATTTATTTCCAGAGGTATGACAGAACCATCCTTTCGAATAGCTGCAGCTTCATACATAGCCTTATGATCCCTGTCGATCACTTTGAGAAGTTCAGAAGCACGCTGTACATACCAGGAAGGTACGATATCAATAGGTGATGATTTTAATATATACTCTTTCGAATATCCAAGACTGTCAACAACAACCTGGTTTACATCTATAAGATTCCCGTTCAGTTCACTGACATATATCTGGTCATTGATATTATTGAAAATTGTTTTGAACTTATGTTCGGATTCCCTGAACGTTTCATTAGCGATCCTGTGTTCGATCTCTATAGCTGCAAGATCTGCGTTTGATTTGAGATATTCAAAACATGCCTTTTTTGGTGCATTCGGAAAATCAAAATACATAATGAAAACACCAAGTATCTCACCGGTGGAGGCCGTTATCAGTTCGGCCCAACTGGCCTTGATGCCTGCTTTCTTTGCAACGTCCCTATATAACGCCCAATAGGGATGCTCCTCTATATCCTCAACGATAACCCTTTCTCCCATGTAGAGTGCCGTACCGCCCGAACCTACCCCATATCCGATTTCAACACCTTCCATAGCTTCTTTGTAGACTGAAGGAAGATTTGGAGCGATTACACGGCATATATGCTGCTTTTCCCTATCCAGCAACATAACAGCACATGTCAGCCCGGTACGAATCTTTTCTGCATTGGTGACAAGCAGTTCCAGGACGCCCTCAAGGGATATTTCAGTAAGCGATTTTCCCTGAGCGGTTTTACGCTGATAGGTAATCATTTCATGGTGCTTACGTCCGGTTATATCCAGAATAGTGCCTTCTATATATGCATCATTGCTACCATAAGACCTTATATGAACCCTGTCTTCGACGTAACGAATCTCACCAAATCGGGTTACTAACCTGTATTCCTGAATAAATTCACTTAGTTGCTTGTTCAGGTGCTTAAAAGTCTTTAAAACACCTTTACGATCCTCAGGATGGATAAGGTCAGCATATTTAAGCTCCCCGGAATAAAAATCATCAGGCGTGTATCCGAATTGTCTGATATTGCTGGATACGTACTTGACGGGGAAATTCTTCTCGATTTTTCTTGAAATCACAATAACGGGACTGTTATTTATTATTGATTCCATGCTGATTTCAGGACCTGGTTCTCCAATCATGTTTTTGACCATTGATTATATTGATTCGGAATTGTTCTTTACGCAATGCAATTTTTATTAAAATATTGCAAAGAATCATACGACAGACAGATCCCCGGCGGAAACAGCCCTTATTTGCCTGTAATTTATAGCTTTTACAGGACATGCACCTATACACCTTTTACAGCTCATACCCAGACAAAGGTGTGCAGTATAGTCCACGTAGATGTGTCCATTCTTGGGAACAACATGTATGGCCTTTTCAGGGCATTCACGTTCACACATCAGGCATTGCATACATCCGTTAGATTCCTCTTCTATTAACATGTCGAAATCTTTTAGTATTGCCAGGCCCTGGTATCCGGTATCTTCAATATCCTTGTTAACCCTCTGTTCAATTGATGGAACGTGAGTGACATCAGGTAGTCTTGGCAGGCCGTATGCTTCAAGGAAATCATTGTACGTTTCAGCCTGCATACCCTCGGTCCAGTAAGCGAGTTCACATGCATAGATATTCTTAAAAGTCTCATTGGAAGCCAGCATAATGTGATCTGCTTTTATCCTGTCAGCAAGGTCAACTATCTCCTGGAGTTTATAGTTCCCAAGGACAACGTCCCTTGCAAGTTCCAGAGATGTATTTCCAAACTGAACTATATCTTTGGAAAAAATAGGAGATAGACCAATCAGTCTTCCTTTGGCAGCATCAACATATGTGCCTGATGCACCTGACATGTACATGTACTTCAGGTCTTCGTATTTCACACCGGATTCTATAAGCAGTGTCAGATGTGCAGCCCTTATGGCACCTATTGCTTTTCCAGCCTCTGCAACATCTTCGTCCGTAAGGACAATACCCTCACCCAGAACAATTTTTCCATTAGGCAATTCCGGTAGTTTCCTGATGAGACCTGTACTGATCGCCAATNNCCTCCAGAAACCGTCCTCTTCATTCACATCGGAAACAGCACCCGGACTTGCAAGCATTCCGCATTTAATTCCCTGCCCTTCTATAGAAGGTCCTGCTGCTGCACTACAGGTAACGATACGGTCGCCGACCTTCAAAGCCATTTCAGCATTAGTCCCGTAATCTGTTACAATTGCTATATCTTCCTGATTGATAAAGTCGGTCTTGACCATCATAGCAAGGGCATCAGCTCCTATTTCATGCTCAATCGATGGCAGCACGATTATTTCACATTCATCCAGACCGGAATCTTTGTCAAACATTTCACTACCTTTGTAAATCATCAGACCTCTTTTCACATTTTCAATTCCAAGCCTTCTTTGCATGTTCTTACCGGCATAGGCAAGGTCTCTTATCTCTATATTCTGAAAAAGGGATAGCTGGATAGGATTACCACATACGGCCATTTTCTCTATCATGCTAAGAGGGATTCCCAATTCATCAAGCATTTTGTGAATTGTATGGGTCATTATCTCATTCGCACTATCCTGACCTACCTGAATTGCAAAACCCAGGTGATCGATAACGTTTCCCCCGGGCAGGGGATGTCTCATTGTCATCACTGTTTTTATGATGCCCTTGGTTTTAAGGTCCAAAAGCTGCAATCGAAATCCACTTGTTCCCAGATCTAATGCAATTCCATACAAACAAATTCCTCCTATAATTTTAAAATCTGAATTATTGATAGTCAATTGTCAGTGCAATTACGCATAGAAATAATCTGTAAAATTACTATAAATAACGAATTCGAACAAAAAATAAGAGGCGGCGATATAATCAATGTCCCTAATGAAAATAATACGATTGATAAAACAACAGCAACAATAAAAATAATGCAATTGATTTAATCGAAACGGTATTCTGATTTTTAACCTGAAATTTCAGGCAAACTAATAATTGAAAGAAGATAATCGATATTTTCAGTAAAAATGAGAATAAACATTTGCTTTGCAGGACCATTAATAATGTGGAGAGGTCCTGCAAAGCGTGTAGATGGTGGTATAAAAATCACACAGTCATTGAGAAATGGTATTTTGTTAGATTCCCAGGGGTTGAACTTAAATGATGGAGGTAGATTTGCTAGACCCTTTAACTGTGTAATTATCTTTTTGCATCTACTCCTTCTCCGTCCATAACGGAAAAGTCGTACAAATCACAGTATCCGGTAAAAGCATATATAATAACCTGTAGTAATCAATTAATGATAATAATATTATCAATAACCCGCCTTCAATTCAAACTGTAGATTTAGAAAATAAGAAATTCAGAATCACTGGCTTGCAGGAAGACAAAGACGAAAGAACAATTAAAGCCTTTGATTTAATCAAAAGCATGAATACTGCCATGCATAAAAATTTCCAATGAATAAATAGAATATAGAAGAACAAATATAAAATATTTACTTAATCTGTTCTGCAATTTGCCTGTAATGAGAAAAGAAATCCTTGCCCCATTGCCGTGCACTTTCTCCAAAGCTGATAACTTTCTTGTGATCAAAGAAACCCTTCTTGTTGAAGAAAGAGAGCAAAAGCAGATTGTCAGTGACGGAAATTGCACCCGGTTTTGAAATATCTTCATCACATACAAATAAATGTGAGTTTGGAGAGTTCATAATTGCATTGTATTGCTCAGTATACTCATCCCTTAATCTTTCATATACTGGCCTGGTTAAAATAAGATTGTAGTTCACGTTTCTTCGTGCCAGTTCTTCGTAATTGCTGGGACATATGGGACAAAAATAAGAATAAAAAGTACACACATTGTGTGTTTGTTTAAGACTTGTAAGTAGTTCTTTCGGTGGCTCGAAGAGATGGTTTAGATCAGGCTCATGTATAAGAACCTCTCCAAGATCACCAATTCTATCCAGCAGAGGCTCAGGTACTGCATCCAGATCCCGGCTTTCCCAAAAATCCTTATTGTCCTCAACAACACTTAGTGCTTCTATCAGGGGCTTTATTTTTTTCAAAATGATCTTACCGATATGAGTTAGCATGTATTCGTCATCTTTTTGTTCGATGAGGCCCTGTTCAATAAGTATTTTTACCTGAGCCATAATTGCGCTTGTAGTGCCGTTTATAGACTGTTTTATATCGTCTATTGTTGCTGGCCCATCCATTAACATGATAAGGGTGCTTTTCCTCTTTTCCGATAGGAATACTGTACTTATCAATTCAGTTTTCATGGTAAGATCACTTGCCTCATTTTTGGTGAATTTTGATTTTTTATCCAATTAATATGAATAATATAGCCTCGATAGTATTTAGCATCCTGAAGCTGGGCTTTACTGACCCGGCCTTTCACCGAAAGTGCTATGGTATCTTTTTATTACAGAACCAATATAGTTAGATGTCGTTCTCGTAGCGCTTTTTGACATGAAATTGGTCAGTGGGAACTCAGTATGGCAGTGTGTACAACAGGCACGTTCACATCCCCTTATTAAACTTGGGCATCCTGCACATATTTTTGCTCTTGAGTAGAACAGATTGAAAGATTTACCGCATTCCGGGCAAAGAAGCATTCGATTCGCATCGTAGAAGGTCTTATTCACTCCTTTCCTTTGCAGTTCAAAAGAATACCTTTCATCACGTTTCAGGTCGTCAACATATCTTTTCTCATCTAACATATTTTTTCACCTTTTTGACTGCTAGTATGAGTTTCAATACCGAGATATATATAACGAATTATTCTAGAAAATCAAGTGCTTGCAGGAAATCTTCAATTGAACAAAAAACAATGGCTTTGATTTAATCAAAGCTATGAACATGACATCTGCATTAAATATAAAAGCCGGATGTATCCATATTTTCTAACCGTACAAAAATACTGGAAAACTATCTTATAAAGATAATTCTATACCAGTTCTGTTACTCTTTTATACAAAATGGCCGAAAAAACAGTAATAGCCTGTAAGAACTAATCACTTGTGAGGGATAAATGGCATTTGAAAAACTATTTGAAACGAGTAATATCGGCAAATGCAAACTGAAAAACAGAATTATCATGGCCCCTATTGGTAATATCAATATGGCTGACCAAAATGGCCGTCCCCTCAACAAGATGATAGAGTATTTCATCGAAAGGGCAAAGGGAGGAACCGGCCTGTTGATCACCGGCCTGGTCCCTGTTTCATATGGCATTGACCCCACCCTTTTGGAAGAGACCAATACAACTTATTTTCCCCGCATAGATGGCTCATCAAGAACCCGTCTCAGCGGCTGGAGAGATCTTACAGCAGCTGTGAAACCCTATGGCTCAAAGATATTTATCCAGTTATCCGCTGGCCTTGGAAGAGTAGGTTCCCCCGAACCTGCATTGAAAGGAAAGATACTGAGATCGGCTTCATGGAACAGAAATTTTTACATTCCACAGGTTCCTCATCTGCCACTTTCTGACCGTAAAATTAAGAAAATTGTGAAAATAATGGGGCAGAGTGCAGCCAATGCAAAAATAGCAGGATTTGATGGTGTGCAGATACATGGTCATGAAGGATATCTCATGGACCAGTTAACCTCTGCACCCTGGAACAGGAGAAGATTCGGCAGGTACAGGAATAAGTTCCAGTTCGGTATCGACGTTGTCAGGGAGATCAAAAAACGTTGCGGAGAAGATTTTCCTGTCATGTACAGGATAGACCTGACACAGGCTCTACAGGAGAGCTACGGAGACGATGTATTCAAAGAACGTTTTCGTGGAAAAGAAAGGACAATTGAAGAAGGATTGCAGTTCTGCAAGGCACTCCATAAAGCCGGAGTCGATGCTTTCGATGTTGATAAAGGATGCTACGACAATTGGTTCTGGCCACATCCGCCAGCCTATTTTGACGATGCTGTTTATGTCAGGGAAATGGCTGGAAGATTAAAAGATTTTTTCAGGCAGGAAGGCATCGATGCAAAAGTAGTAGCTGTGGGAAAACTGGGTAAACCCGAAAAAGCTGAAGAGGTGCTGAATAACAACTGGGCGGATCTTATAATGCTCGGAAGACCACTTCTTGCTGATCCTTACTGGCCTGCTAAAGTGAGGGAAAACAGGGTAAAAGAGATAATCCACTGTATAGGAGATCAGGAAGGCTGTATAGAATCATTCAAAAAAGGTGGACATCCCTGTTGTTCAGTAAATCCCTACACAGGTTTTGAAGATACAAAGAAACTGGTCAGAGCAGATATCATTAAGAANNGAAAAAAGCGAACGAATTGGTGGACAATTGTTCACAGCAGGTAAAATGACTATCAAACATGATATCAGAAGATATCTGGACAATCTCCAATACCGGATAGACCTTCTGAAAAAAGAAGGCCTTAAAGTTGAATTCAACAGGGAAATAAAGACAGATGATATCAAAGACAGGTTTGATGTGGTGATCTGCTGTAACGGACTGAAAACCGTTCTGCCTTCAATAGAAGGTTTGGAAACTGTCAGGCATATTGAAGCCAGGGAATTCCTGAATAAGGACATGAATCTGCCTGAAAACATAAGGAATATCCTGGTCATCGGTGGAGGAATGATAGGTTGTGAGATTGCTTACTCCCTGGCCTGTGAAAAAGATATTAACGTCACGGTAGTTGGCAAAAACAAGGAGCTTATGCCTGAAACCGTATTAGCCAACCGTGCCCAGATGTTATGGATGATGATGGGGAACGGCTCGCCTTCCGGAAAGAAGGAACATACCTTGAAACGAACTGTCAAAGTGTATAATGCTTCAAAGGTTATCGGGTTTTCGAATGGCAAAGCCCACATAAAAGCGAACAGGGACAGAAAGGATCCTTATACTCCCTGGAAGTCATTGATTCCGGAAAATGTCAAAAATCCCTTTGAAAAAGAGCTTGACCCGGATAATACGGAAGATATACTGATCGATACAGACCTTGTTATTTTTGCTATAGGAGGACAGGCAGATGACTCACTTTATTACGATCTGCTCAAAGCAAAAGCTGCCATTGAAGTATATTCTGTCGGAGATTCAACTGAACCGGGAAGAGTATGGGAAGCTATTAATGGTGCTAATGAGATAGCCAGAAACATTTAATTTGCTTCCGTATGATTTTCCTGACAGAGAATGAGAATTCAGCATTTGACATAGTGATATTATTCATGCTTTTGATATTATCAAAGGCTTTCTTTTTTGCTTCGGTGAAGTTTTCCGGCACGTCATAAATCCAGATTACCGGATTTGCAAAATCCATATTTTGAACTGAGAATACCTTATTGATAATATGTAATTCATTGATTAATTACTATAAGTTATTATATATATCCATATCAGGTAATGGTTTATTGTCAATAATTGCAGGTTTTAAGATCTGTTTTATTGACTTCATAAATAATTTGTGTAACCAATGAGCAGGAATGCAGAAAATGGCAATACCCCATTCCTGAACGTTGATAACAAAAAATTGGAGGCATTCTATGGAAGAAAATGAGATCATCAACGGTTTAACAGAAGCTGTAGTTAACGGAAAGAAAGACATTGCAACTGAATTAGCTCAGAAGGCATTGGATGAAGGTATTGACCCTTACATCGCAGTGATAAACGGTCTTGCAAAGGGCATGGAGATCATGAGCGAGAAATACGAGAACAAGCAGGCATTTATGCCACATCTTTTGATGGCTTCCAATGCAATGTATGGTGGTATGGATGTACTCATCCCTCATATCAAATCAGATGGTGCAGGCGCAAGAAAAGTTCTTGTTATTGGCAGTGTTGAAGGAGATGTTCACGACATCGGAAAGAACCTTGTCAAAACAATGATGAGTGCCGTAGGTTTTGAAGCAATCGACCTGGGAAAAGATGTACCTATCGAGCAATTCGTAGAAGCTGCTGTTGAACACAAAGCAGATGTCATATCCATGAGCACACTTATGACATCAACAATGGACAATATGCAGAGAGTCATGGACGGTCTCCAGAGCAGAGGTATCAGAGATAAAATGAAGATCATCATTGGTGGTGCACCTATTACTGCTGATTTTGCAGTTGAGATCGGAGCGGATGCCACAAAGACCGATGCTATGGAAGCTGCAAGATGGGCACATGAAGCAGCCGAAGCTCTTGCACCTGGCAGATGGGATTAAGATGAAACAACTGCAGAATATCTGATGCACAACAACCCTGCTCAAGATCAACAGATCTATTCAAAGCACCAATCGTATAGATCCGGGTCTTCACAGTAAAATTGCCGAAATCCAACAATCCTGGAAAGGAATCAATCGCATATCAACCATCAAGCCGGCAATGTGAACAAGAGCATGAGGCACTAGATTTTTGCAGGACGGTGATTGGGATCAGTATCGATCAAGGGAGAACTTATCGATTATCCCATGGTTCCAATCACTTTACATTTCATTTGAAAAAACGATTTCTATCAAACTAAAATATCTGACAATTATTAAATTTACATTTCCAAATTTACATTTCAATCGATTATAGGAGTTCAGTTCAATGGATGAATACACACCTAAAGAGAGATTAGCACGTGCATTAAGAGGAGAAACTGTTGACAGAATGCCAGCTATATCCGTTACACAAACAGGCACCGTAGAACAGATGGAAGCCTGTGGTGCATTCTGGCCGGAAGCTAACGAGGATGCAGAAAAAATGGCAATGCTCGCCGAAGCAGCCCACACCGTAATAGGCTTTGAAGCGGTACGTGTTCCTTTCGATATTACAGCTGAAGCTGAGTTCTTTGGTTGTGACATCAAAGCAGGTACAAAAGAACAGCAGCCATCCGTCGTGGGACACATTGTTAAATCAATTGAGGATATCGAAAAACTCAAAGGCTACGAGATCAACGAAGGAAGAGTTGGCGTTGTCTGTGATGCTATAAAGATCCTTGCTGACAAGTATGGCGATGAATTGCCAATTATGGCCAGCATGCTGGGTCCTTTTTCCCTTGCACAGCACATGAACGGTGACGATTGGTTCATGGCAATTATGACTGATGAGGAATTCGGATTTGCACTTATGGAGCTTACAACTGAATTCAACATTTCCTATGCAAAGAAAATGGTGGAGAACGGAGCAGACACCATGGTCATCATTGACCCGACAGCAAGTGCCATGCTCATAGGTGATGAGTTCTATCAGAAATTCGTGGTTCCTGCACACAAGAAAATTGTTGATGCAATGCGTGAACTTGGTGTAGCTACTGTGCTTCACATTTGCGGAGATACCACCCCAAGTCTCGGGCTTATGGAATCTTCCGGTGTAGATGCTATCAGTGTTGACCAGAATGTGGACGTTGCAACTGCCCTCAGCAAAGTTGACCGCGCTGTCCTCGTTGGAAACCTAGATCCTGTAAGTGCTCTCTGGAAAATGACACCAGAGGACATCAGGAAAGTCTCTAAAGATATACTGGAGTCCGGAGTTGGATTACTGGGACCGGGATGCGGTATTGTAAGCAAGACACCAAATGCCAACCTTCAGGCAATGGTTGAGATGGCAAAGAACCACAAATATTAAGATCAAAGATAATTTCTCCGGTTGATATCTTTCATGTTCAAAAACGTTCTTCTCTGAGAAATTATTCCTTTGGTAGGGGAGATAAACGCCTGGAAAATTAAGTTGAACAAATACCAGTTCATCAGGTTCTGTACGGCAAATCTACCTCCACACTTCCCTGGCCAGTTAACCTTCACTGGCCTTTTTATTTTTAAAATTATCATTCAATAAAATATGAAAATGTAGTGATAAAATGATATCCCAATTGAGAGTGTTTTTAGGCAGCCAGAATCTGCAACAACCCCTGTCCGTTTACTCTCCTGGCAGCACACTTAATGAGAAAAGCAAACTTCTTCTTAATAGTGCACAGTACTTTGCCGTGTTCATGCTCTCTGTGATATTCGGAGTTCTGATCTATTACACAAATACTGTTGATGAAATCGTACCAACAGTGATACTTTCCGTTCTGTGGATACTGTTCTGGAAGAACACCGACGAAAAGGGCAGAATATTCCTTGTCATAGCATCGGTTTTCGGATATGTGCATGAAATTCTTGGTGTCAGGTACGGATATTTTACATACCTCGGAGGATTCATAGGTGGGTCTCCCATATGGCTGATACCGGGTTACGGAACAATATTCTGGTCATCCCACAATCTATGGAAGAACTTTGAGAGAAAATATTCAAAGGAACAATGGTTCCATTACAGCAATTATTTCGTAGCTATAAGTCTGGCAGCACTGTTTGCCATTGATTATATTGTATTTGACCTGTCCAGAGACCTTGCAGGAATACTCATAAAATTCACCCTTGCATTCATGCTTTTCAGAACATTCAATGGGTTCAGACTTGCATATTTTGTAGGCTTTTTCACAGTCCTGACAGAGCTTACAGGTGAATTGCTCGGTACATGGTCACATCCGGACTTTTCACTCTTATCGCTTATGGCAGGATACGTGTTCCTCTTATGGGTATGCCTTACGATAAATGACCTTAGCAAAGGCAGAAGTAGCAGGAACACAAAAGAATCAGCAGCTGCGGCTGTGCTTACGACTTTCTACATACTGTCATTGCTTGGAATGATCTCAGTATAAGTTACAAAAGACAAAAGATGTGATTTACTCAATGCAGCCGGATATTCAAACAATATTCAGACTTCAGCAGAATACTGCACCTATACTGGCACTTACGGATGCAAAAGAAAGAATGGAGCGTCTGTTACGCATTGATAATTACCTGAAAGATGAAGAACACCTAAAAGAACTCTATAAGGCTCTGTATAAAGACCTACGCAAGCCGGAAGTAGAGGTCATATCAACTGAAGTGGGTGTCATTCAAACGCAGATAGCCTACCTGAAAAAGAATCTGAGCCGCTGGGTACGGGACCATAAAGCCTCCACTCCACTACCATTGATCGGCACCCGTTCCTACATGCGCTATGAACCCAGGGGAGTGGTTCTTATTATGTCACCCTGGAACTTCCCACTGAACCTCTCCCTTGTTCCTCTGGTCTATGCAATAGCTGCAGGCAATGCAGTCATGTTAAAGCCCAGCGAGATCTCATCCCATACTTCCGCCTACATAAAAAAGATGATGGATGGGCTGTTTGACTGGAATGAGGTGGCTGTTATTGAAGGTGATGCTTCGGTAGCCGGTGAACTGCTGGAACTGCCATTCAATCATATTTTTTTCACCGGCAGTCCACGGGTTGGAAAAATTGTCATGTCCAAAGCTGCAGAACACCTTTCCAGTGTAACCCTGGAGCTTGGAGGCAAATCACCTGCTATTATAGATGAAACTGCAAACATCCCTAAAATGGCAAGACGCCTTGCATGGGCAAAATCAATAAACTGCGGACAGACTTGTGTAACTCCCGATTATCTTATCCTGCATGACTCTATTAAGGAATCTTTCATCAATGAGTTCGAATCCTCACTAAAAGAGTTCTATGCACCTTCTGATAAGGGTATAGACCAATCACCTGATTACTGCAGGATAATAAATGACCATCATTTCCAGCGACTTAATTCC
>DAZF01000033.1 GCA_002507205.1 Methanolobus sp. UBA32
TGAGTTTGAAAACAGTGGTCTTCCTACTCCAAGATGATAAAATCAGCTCATTCTGCATAATAGCATTTGGGAAAATAATATCGAACACGAACTCAAAAATCTAATCGCATTTTTGATACATCTGAATAATCTGATTCCATTTATTAATTAATTCTCTGAGTGCTTTTAAAGTAACTGGTTTTGCAACATAATCATCCATACCTGCACCAATAAAATATTCTCTGTCACCATCAATAGCATNNTTTTGATTGCCTCTTTTCCATTGACTACAACATCAGCATTGAAACCCAATTTCATCAGCATCTCTCGCGCTACTTTTTGGTTGAATATATCATCTTCTACCAGTAAAATATGTAAATCACTATCATGACTTTGAAGTGAATACACTGTATCCACCTTGCTTACGGTTTTGGTCCTGCAATGCTTTCTCAGCCGTACTGTAAACCAGAACTCAGAACCTGCTCCCACATCACTAAACACACCAATATTTCCTCCCATCATTTCTACCAATCGCTTAGATATTGCAAGACCTAATCCAGTGCCTCCAAATCTACGAGTGTTTGAAGCATCGATCTGTGCAAATTTTTCAAAAATATATTCCATTTTATCTTCAGGAATCCCGATTCCAGTATCTTTTACTGAAAAGCGAAGTAGGACATTTTCATCTTCTTGTGACTCCTCAGAGACATGAATTACCACTTCACCCTGTGAAGTAAATTTGATTGCGTTTACAGCCAGATTGGTAAGTATCTGAAGTAGACGTTCTGCATCACCGCACAACAGAGAGGGTACATTCGGATCAATATTGAATACTAATCTAAGTCCTTTTTGTGTTGCACGAAGAGTCATAGTGTCTGCAAAACCTTCTAGCAGCTCTAACAGATCAAAGTCTAGTGTCTCTAATTTTAATTTACTAGCTTCAATCTTTGAGAAATCCAGTATATCCTCAATTATATCAAGTAACGCCTTGCCGCTTTTCTGGACGATTTCAACATAGTGTTTTTGATCATGATTCAGTTCTGTGTCCTGAAGTATTTCGTTAAACCCGATAATTGCATTCAGTGGGGTACGTAGTTCATGACTCATGATGGCAAGAAATTCAGACTTTGCCATATTAGCCGATTCTGCATCTTTTCTTGCTGTTATAAGCAAATTTTCGGCCCTTTTTCGCTCAGCAATTTCCTCCTCTAGTTCCTTTGCATACTCCTTTGACTGCTTATAATTGCGGACATTCTCGAATACTTGTGCTGCCTGATTCGCAAAACCCTGTAAAAGAAAAATTTCTTCATCTGAAAAATTGTACTTTCTTTCATTTGATGATAGTATTAGCACTCCGATCGAGTGTCCCTTTAGACGTATGGGAAGATAAAGAGCCGAGTGAATATTTATTATCTTAACGATTTCTTGCTCTAATGGCGTGAGTTTCTCAGTACTTGAATCAGGCATGATGACATATTTGCCTGATGTAATAGCTTTTCTAATATGAGGATGTTTGTCCAAAGAAGCTAAGCAGAGTTCTTCAGGGAAATTAGGAGGAAATGCGGGTGTTGTTGCTGCAACATATATTTGATCATCATCTGTCAGCAGATATACAGCGCCATTCTCTATGCCGATAATCTTAGTTGCATCATCTACAATCGCTTGCATGAGCTCATTTTGTTCAACAGAAGAAGTTATTTTCTGGCTTAGCTGCAGAAATGCTTCCATTCTCTTGTTGCTCTCTTCAAGTGCCTCTTCCGCCCTCTTACGTTCAGTGATATCCTGGAATATAATTGAAATATCATCTGGTGAAGGATAAATTGTATTTGAAAACCAACGGTCCCATGGCTTGAAATGTTCTTCAATGAATATTGTTTCTTGTGTTTCAAATGCCTTTATATAAGCATTAGCAAAAAGAGTACCTTTTGCTTCAGGATATTCCTCCCAATAGTTTTTCCCAATTAGATTTTTCGGATCTCTCCCCAGCAATTTCCCGCCAGCGTCGTTAACAAAAATGTAATTCATTTTTGCATCAAATGATACTAAACCATCATTAATTCTTTCAACCAATTCTCGATAACGTTGGTTGCTATCTATCAATGCCTTCTCTATTTGTTTGCGTTCTGTAATATCTTGATTAACGCCATAGGTTTTGATAGTTTTACCACTGCTGTCCTTTACGACAAAAAATCTCACTGCTGTTTGACCTACACAGCCGTCAGCGTAAACAATGCGATGTTCCAGATAACGACCATAATTAGGATTCTCGGACTCTAATGCCTTCAGTATTTCCTCATGAACGAGATGACTGTCTTCTGGATGTACAAAGCGGGTGGTGTACTCATCGATCGATATCTCATAGCCACCCATTTCCTTTACAGTGGTATGCAATATGTCGTAAAAACTATCCGAAAAAGTAAATACACCACTGCTGACATCCAGTTCCCAGTGGCCCATTTTTGCAATTTTCAGTGCATTGGACAGCTGTCGCTCGCTGTTAAGCAATTTATCTTCTTGAAGCTTGCGTTCGGTGATGTCGGTGGAAATCCCACACAAAGCAATAGCCTGTCCTACTTCATTGCGTACTACTTGGGTTCGACAGTCAATTAATACTTCACGACCATCGGAGGTCTTGTTCATTACATCTCCATGCCAGTGTTCATTTCGAAGTGTTTCTTTCAGGATTTCCTGCTGTGTTGCACCTCTTTCAGGATTATCTCCAAATATTTTCGTTGGTTTACCAATGAGTTCTTCGTGTGAGTAGCCCAAAGCTTGTACTTCCGCCTTATTGACATAAGTTATGATGCCATTCAGGTCAGCAACTGTCACGCAGTCAGTTATCTGGTCAAGAACAAGGGATTGCAGTTTTAATTGCTCTTTAGCCTGCTTTTCAGATGTGACATCGACTCCGACACTAAACATCTCTGTTATTTGTCCCTTTGAATCATATAATGGATTATTTGACCATGAGATCCAGACTCTTCTTCCGTCTTTGCACATGTTCTCATTGATGTTGTATTCATATTTTCCAGGATTTTCGAAAATATCACTCATGAGGGATGAGAGGGAGCGACCTGTAACCTCTTGTTCAGGCACAATAGTACCCATGACATTCTTGCCTATGATTTCCTCTTCACTGTATCCAAAAAAGCGCTGCCCAAACTCGTTTAAAAACAACACCTTTCCCCGTCGATCCCATTTAAGAATGATGCTGTGGGATTTCTGCACAAGGTTGCGATACTTTTCTTCACTTAAGGTAAGAGCATTCTCCATCTGTTTTCTTACAGTTATGTCCAATGCAGTAAAAGTAGTACCTTTTGAAAAATCATGGACATCTATAGGAGTTGACCTTAGCAAAACATCAATGATCCTGCCATCTTTGCATTTCCATCGTGTCTCAATTTCACCGACTTCTTTTTCTGCTAGCTGTCTATACTTTTCAACTCCAACATAGTCATAGTCTTCCTGAGTGGGATACAGAATGCGAGCATTGGAGCTGACCAGTTCACTGGAACTATACCCTGTCATTTCAGATAAACGATGGTTTACATATTTGAATACGCGATTTTCAACAACACCAATTCCAGTGGGTGAAGCTCTAAAAATGCTTTCCATATTTTTCTGATTTTGTTCTACCTTAATCTGTATCTTCTTTTGTATCAATGTCTGAGCAATGTTGTCAGCAAGCCTTTCAAAAAAGGCAATGATCTTTCTTGTGAACATTCCTTTGCGTGGATCATTCAACTGGATCAATCCTAATGCTTCTCCATGAACATACAATGGGATCAATGCGACAGACTCATAACCTTCACCATTGCAACGGTTTCGGGTGCGGGCCTGCCTATCCGATTCAGTAGTAGTCGATAAAAATTCAGATGTTGAGTTGGTCCAGAAACTGCCATGAGGAGTAAAAAAGGGGAGCATTGGATCAAAACGCCTGCAAATGATGTTCCCGCACATGCAATCCAGAACAGGATTGCCAAGCTCATCCTTGATAACCTGACCGCTGAGATCGTGGGTACAGAGAGATTTCTCGAGTTGAATAAAGCTTTCCGGGAAACCAAATGTTTGGTAATACGGATAGTCATCTCCTTCTTTCAACCTAATTCCAACTGCCTCGCAGTTTGAGATCTCATGGAGCTTTTGAATAATATCGCGCAGCAATTCGTCAAAACCATTAGGTTGATCAAGAATTCTAAGCAGATCCAACAAGATTGCACTTTCTTTTTCTTGTTCCTTACGTTCTGTAATATCACGACCGAAACAGACAAGTTTCCCTGTGTTCACATTGAGAAATGTAACAGAAACCTCAACATCAAATATGCTGCCATCCTTCCTGAGATGCCGTGTTTCGAATATTTCAGATCNNTAATGCATCAAGATCTGAAATATGGGATTTCAGAAGTTCTTCGCGAGAATAACCAGACATTCTGCAGTAAGCTTCGTTGACCTCAATGATTGAACCGTCTGTTTCAACTACCCAAAAGCCATCTGCTGTCGTCTGCAGGATAGCACGTAGGTATTGCTCTTGCTCACGATTTTTGTGTTCAGCTTTTCTGCGCTCCTCTTCAAGGCTGATAGCTGATGCAATTATCCCTATTATTTTTTTATCATCATCCTTAGGCTCAAAATAATGCTGAAATACGGCACATATAGAACCCACGAAAGAGGTACCACATCTTATAGGATGACCAATATACGTTTTTAAATTATACTTTGCCACGTTCGGGTCGGTTACTGCATAATGAGTTTTTGGCAGGTTACAAACAACAAACGGACCATTGATATCATTGAGGATAACGTCATAACAAATGTGGCCATCAGGTTTGTCCCAGGGATTATAATCTGGAGGCACATGCCACTGTCCACAGGAGAGTAGTGTATTATCTTCCAGACGATTGTAGATAGCACAGGTTGCTCCCAAAAGCCTGCCACAAAGCTCAGTCAGCATTTGAATGTTATCATCACAATTTCCACCCAGATGAAGCATGCATTGATTGATCTCAGAAAAGCACGAGTATATGTAATCAACTGTTTCTGCATTATGGTTTTCTTTTGAGATTTTTGAAGACCCATTGCTTAGGGAATTATCACTCATTTTGATTCTCAAGTTTATTTTGACATCTGTCACTAAAATTATATGGGCAGATATATATAAGTCTATTGAGGCCGTCTAATTAGAATTT
>DAZF01000020.1 GCA_002507205.1 Methanolobus sp. UBA32
GTAGAAGCCCACGCACTTTAGTCATGGGAGCAATCACATATATTCGCTTTGTATTCTCAGGATATCCTTGCTATCCTTTGCCTGTGAATATTCTTCAAGAGGTTCGTGGTTCAGTTCAATGAATGTGTGTCCCCAGTTGAATTTGGACATGATCTTCTCTGCCTGCTGTTTATTGCCAAGTATGTATAAAGCAGCAGCAAAGGCCTCTACAGAGGTGAGCTTGAAAGGTCTTCCAAAATTCACCGGATTTGCAGCCACAAGGTATGGGAGTGCACGGTGTTCAAGTCTCATTCTCAAAAGTTGTGGGAAAACCCTTTCCACTTCTTCCCATGAACAGTCCAGGACAGTGATGCCTTTTTTAGTACTGTCTTCAGGCGACAGGGCTTTTTCAGCCATAGGATCGAGCAATATGGAGTGTGAAGGTATTCTTTCTATTTTTTCAAAAAGGTTCACAAGTCCGAATCGTGCCATTTTCTTACCGGTACACTTTTTCGGGTCACATTGTTTCGCATGATATAGGAAGAGCTTAATGTCTTTTTCGTCTTCAGGTGTCATTTGAACGTGATTATCTCTGATTGTATATCAATAATTCCTATTGCCATATATAATACTCAAATAATATAGATATGTATTTATATTTTTAAGTGCTATTATGTCTTGAATATATCTAATATGAATATATATTTAATGAGTTTTCAGACGAAAAGTAAACGACTCATATTGTAATCATCAACCGAGGCATTTTATGACAGCAACAATTTTTACTATTGTTTCAGGGAAGGGTGGTGTTGGCACAACTACGGCTGCTATAAATCTCAGTGCTGCACTTGCAGGGTTTGCAAAAAATACTCTTATAATCGATACTGATATTGGAATGCCTACTGTTGGGCTGATGTTGGGTATCGAAACTACAAAGGCAAGTCTTCACGACGTTCTTGCAGGTACTGCAGAGTTAAAGGACGCCATATATGACGGTCCTAACAATCTACACGTTCTTCCGGGAAGTATTTCCCTACACAGTTTTGTAAATGCAAATACTGATGCTCTCAGCGATATTCTGGATACTGTGAAAGAAAAGTATGATTATGTCATCATAGATTCTCCTACAGGTATCAATAAGAATTCAATATTATCCATATCACTTGCAGACGAAGTAATCCAGGTAATGAATCCGGATATCGCATCTCTTGCGGGCGCAATGAAAATACAGACTATTTCTGACAGTATGGGCAAACCATTCCGTGGAGTCTTCATTAATAGGACTGGCGTTAATCCAAATGAGTTAAGCAATGACAGGATAGAATCCACTCTTGGGCTTAGGATCCTGGAAACCATAATTGAAGACAATAGTGTAAGGAATTCTTTAGCTTTTAAAACACCAGTAGTTATGAAATACCCTGGCTCACCGGTAGCTGTCGGATTCAATCGTCAGGCAGCTGAGATTGCAGGCATCAAGTCTATGGTCGAGGACACGTCTGCAGAAGTGAAGGACAAGAAAAAGAAGGGCAAGAGATTCTCATTATCAAAGAACAAGGAATGATATCTCTATCGAATTCAAGACTAAAATGCCTTAAAACTATCAATTTGGAAGATAATAAAATGACCATTTGTATTGGGGTTGGTAATATTGAGTAATATTTCAGGTGACCGGACTGACGATAAGGATTATGAAGATGGTCTTCCAGTTGAGACAATGAGTGCTGAAGATGATGGTTCTGCCACAGGCATGAAAGAAGACTCTTCATTAAATCCTGAAGTCTCAGTAGAAGATAGGTCTGTGAATACAGGCTCAGATTCAGTTCCTCCTGCGGAGCACCGAATTGATAAATCTGATGTGCTTGTTGCGGGTGGTGCCATAGAAAATGAGCACGTTGAAGAGGCAGAGGAAAAGCACAATCTAATAGGGGATTTTCTGTCAGCGGATGAGGATGATTTTATCAATGAACTTGCAGAGCTTATCTTGCCGGATTCAGAGCCCATAAGCATTGGTAGCTTAAAAAGCAGGGTTGATGATCTTTATATTCCATTTTATAATGACATTGAAGTCCCGTATGACAAGGAGTCTTTCTGGAGGGATGTCATTTCAGAGATCTACAAAGAAGAACCTATAGAGGAAGAATTAATTGTAGATGATGAAGACTCTGAGTCATTGATGGATCGTGCCGCTAAACTCTTTTCCAGAAATGCTCTTAATATAGAGCCTTATAATGTTGTAGAACATGGCCCTATTGTAGATCTTACAATTCCAGCTGACAGTTCCTTCAAGGAAGTTGAACTTTATGAGGTAAATCCTCTTTATGGGTATGTAAGGATCGCGTACAATCCTGAATCCCATGAGTATCAGTACCAGACTATAGAGGCGGTTCTGACTGAAAAGGAGCAGGAGCTTCTGGAAGCTATCAAGCTGAAGTTCGTTGAAACTCTTGATGTGAATTTAAAAGAGATATCCCGTAAGAATGCAGAAAAATTCCTTAAGGAAAACGTGGTGAATTATTTACAGGAATATCGTATAGACATCTCGCCACGAAAAAGAGAGAGGATAATCTATCATATTGTTCGTGATTTTGTAGGCTATGGTGAGATCGATATTTTAATGAGGGATCCGAACCTGGAAGATATTTCCTGCGACGGTCCGAATACTCCTATCTATATTTATCACAAAGAGTACAATTCAATACCATCCGACATAGAATTTCCTTCTGATTCGGTATTGGATTCTTTCGCTATCAGGATCGCTCAGATATGTGGCAGGCATATATCGATTGCAAGGCCAATACTTGATGCTACTATGCCTGATGGTTCACGTATACAGATGACACTGGGCAGGGAGATCACTACCCGTGGAAGTACTTTTACTATCCGGCGATTCAAGGACAACCCTATCAGTCCTACCAACCTTGTTGATTTCCATACTTTCTCAACTGCTATGATGGCCTATCTCTGGTTGTCTGTGGAATCAAATAAAAGTCTGATCTTTGCCGGAGGTACGGCATCAGGTAAGACTACTGCTATGAATGCAGTTTCCCTTTTCATCCAGCCGGAAATGAAAATAGTTTCCATTGAGGATACCAGGGAACTGAACCTCTCACATCCTAACTGGATCCCTGGGGTTACCAGACAGGCATTTTCAGGTGAAGAAAAAGGTTCCATTGAGATGTATGAACTCCTGAGGGCATCTTTGAGGCAGAGGCCTGAATATATTATTGTGGGTGAGGTTCGTGGAGCTGAAGCATATGTGCTTTTCCAGGCGATGTCTACAGGTCACACCACATTCTCAACAATGCATGCTGATTCTGTGCAATCTGTGGTACACAGGCTGGAGAATCCTCCTATTAATGTGCCAAGGATTATGATACAGGCTCTTGACCTTGTAGCAATACAGGTACAGGTCAAGGTTGGCGGTGAACGTGTAAGACGTTGTAAATCACTTACGGAAATTGTCGGTGTGGACCCTCGAACCGGTGAACTCCTTACCAATGATGTTTTCGTATGGGATGCTGCAAGGGATATGTTCCAGTATTCGGGCAGATCCTATGTCATAGAAAGTGTTATGGAAAGCAGGGGATGGACTGAAGAAAGAGTCCGTGATGAATTAAAGCAACGGCAGGACATTCTTGAATGGACTCGTAATAAAAGGATTACGAACTTCAAGGATTTTGCAAAGATAGTAGTGGCTTACGGACGTGAGCCAGATGTGATAATTAAAAGCATAAGGCAGGAATTGGATGTCTAATCTGTATTTCCTCCTGGCTTACAATCTTTTCGGCAAGTATTACGAAAAGAAAAGGCTTGAATTCTTTGGCCTTCGTCATAGTCTCCTGAAGAACCGCATGGATATGGCTTATGATGTCTACATGTCCTGCGCACTGCTGACTTCAATTCTCAGTGCTGTTGTTGGTCTGATTGGAATTTCATTCATTCTGCTGATATTTGGAGTTCCTGATGTGAAGGGCACCAGGATTATGTTTCCTGGGTGGATCGAACCACTTCTTCAATACAAGGCCATTATTCTTGGACTGGTGTTTGTAGTTATTTTCACTGCTCTGGTGTTTATAGTTGTCTACAAGTCATTTCAGGTATATCCTTCTATAATGGCAGGTGACAGAAAAAGAAGGATTGACAGCATGCTTCCATATGCTGTGAACTACATGTCTGCAATGTCTGGCGCAGGTGTGCTTCCAGTTGATCTTTTCAGGTCACTTGCAATAAATGATATCTATGGTGAGATGTCAGTGGAGTGCCGCTACCTGGTGCGTGATCTTGAGATACTTGGTCAGGACCTTGTCAGTGCAATGAAGAATCTTGCAGTTACGACTCCTTCCAGTGCATTGCAGGACTTCCTGCAGGGTGCAATTACGGTTGTGACATCCGGTGGTCAGCTTGAATCCTATTTCCGGATAAAGACTGATCAATATATCATGGAGAACCGTCAGAGCCAGAAAGAATTCCTGGAGACATTGGGTCTTATGGGTGAAACCTATGTGACGGCTTTTGTTGCCGGTCCTCTTTTCCTTGTGGTGGTCATATCCATCATGTCTATTATGGGAAATGCACAGATGGCCTTCCTCTATATCATTATTTACGCATTGATTCCAATTGGCAGCATAATGTATGTGGTAGTCATCAGTATGCTTACTCCGGAGGCATAAAATGAAGATACGTGATATTTTCCGAAGAGAAACACAGTCCAGTGAACTGCTTACAGAGGAAGAGCTATCTGTACTTGAAGACAGCCTGATAGATGCAAAGATGGAGGAAGCAACTAAAAATGTGCTTGTTAAAAACTTCTTCAAGGAGCCGCTAAAAACACTTAGCCTAAATCCGGAATATACATTTGCCCTGAGTACTCCTGTGGCTTTGGTATTTTTTGCAATTGGAATGGCCATTACCTGGGGTACGCCAATAATTGATGATGTTATCATCTTCTCAGTGCTCATATGTGTGACGCCTCCTTCTATTGCTTTCCATAAAAAATACAAAAGGACAAGTACAATTGAAGAGTATCTCCCAACTTTTTTGAGGGATATATCTGAAATGAGCAGGGCAGGATTAACTCTTCCAAATGCTGTTAATACGGTTGCCAAGGGTGAATATGGTGCTCTGACAAAGGAAGTTCAGGTCATGGATTCTTCAATGTCATGGGGTGTATCTTTTGAAGATTCATTGAAAACGTTTGCACTAAGGATATCTACTCCTATAATTGTGAGGTCAGTTTCCCTCATTACTCAGGCAAGCAAAGCTGGAGGTCGTGTATCTTCTGTCCTCGAGGCTGCTGCTCGTGATGCAAGAGAAGTAAAAATGCTGGAACGTGAAAGACGTGGTAATATGATGGTGTATGTGGTCATCACTTACATGTCATTCTTCGTTTTCATTTTCGTAATAGCCATGCTCACTTCTACATTTGTGCCTACCATGGCAGAAGCAGGTAGGGCTGCATCTGCAGCAGGTGCAGGAAGCAGTTTCATTGGGGCTTTCGATCCTGCAGAGTATACCCGTCTGATGTTTCATGCAACAGTCATTCAGGGTTTCATGAGCGGACTGGTGGCAGGGCAGATGGGTGAAGGTTCAGCGTTTTTGGGTTTAAAACACTCTATCATACTGACGCTTATCGCCTGGGGTATATTCACTTTCCTGATCTGAAACAAACATTAAAAATAAATAATCTGGCTTATTCGAGTTTAGAATAAGCCGCTTTTGCTTTTTTACTAACTTCTAAAAAAAGGTCATTGTTGTGTGAGTCTATTCCGACAACAAGGGGTCCAAACTCACTTACCTCAAGCTCCCATACAGCTTCCGGCATACCCAGGTCCAGCCAATGTACTGTATTTACTTTTTCAATGCTAATGGCAGCCAGTGCTGCACATCCGCCTGTAAAGGCGAGGTAGACTGCTTTGTTTTCCATTGCGTCTGTGACATTATCCATTCCGCCTTTTCCTACAAAGGCGCGAACTTCATGAATTTCAAGGAGCTTTGGTGTCATTTTTGACATGCGGGCACTTGTGGTAGGTCCTGCAGCAACAACTTCCCAATTCCCTTCTCTCTTTTTCATAAGTGGTCCGCAGTGATAGATCACAGATCCTTCCAGGTCAAATGGAAGTTCTTTCTTTTCCTGGTACATTTCCAGAATTCTGGCATGCGCCTCATCTCTGGCTGTAAATATTGTTCCGCTGAGGTAGACGATATCGCCTGCTTTGAGCTTTTCGATATCTTCTTTTTTTAATGGTGTTGTCAGTCTGTATTCCATTACTCATCACCACCCAGGGTCACTGAAGCATGGCGATTGGCCCAGCACTGTATATTCACAGCTACCGGGAGGGATGCGGTATGGCAATACGCTTNNTGTGTACTGCAAGTGCTGTTGTCTTTCCACCAAGTCCCATTGGTCCGATCCCGAGGGAGTTGATATCTTCCAGCAGACTTCGTTCCTCTTCATTCATATCATCAACATTCTCAAGCAGGGCGGATTTTGCAATCCTTGCGGCTTTATCAAAAGAACCGCCAATACCGAGGCCAACAATTATTGGCGGGCATGGCTTGCCACCTGCATTCAGCACAGTCTCAAGAACAAAGTTACGTATCATGTCCTTTTCAGTAGGGTTGAGCATCCTTATGGCGCTCATATTCTCAGAACCTGCGCCCTTGGGGGCAACAGTTATTTTTATGCTGCTTCCTTCGGTCAGCTCGTATTTTATATCGGGGATGCCTGTTCCGATGTTATTTCCGCTGTTGCTGCGACTTATGGGGTCAACGGCATTGGGGCGCAGTGGGATGGATTCAGTCGCTATCCTTACGCCTTCAAGGATCGCATCTTCCAGGCTAAAGTCAAGTAGGGCTTTACGTCCAAGCTCTACGAAAAATATGAGTATCCCGGTATCCTGGCAAATGGGTACTTTCCTGTTGCCCGCAACCTCGATATTCTTAAGAATGGCTTCAAGTTGTTCTTTTGCAACGGGTGATGTTTCTTCTGAAGCCGCCTTTTTAAGGGCATCCGCAACATCCTGTGGCAATATGGTCTCTGCATCTCTTAAAATATCAACAACGGCTGATNNTTATAAATCTAACTGTTGATGGTCGTTTTTTACTAGCTTTTTCTATCTATTTACTATTTTATTAGTAACATATTTACTGAGTAACACTGAAAATCGATGGTATTAAATAGGGGGTAATGGATAAAAGTAAGTAATTGGATGATATTTGTTTCATTAAAACAGTAACATCGGTTAGTGGTACTATTTAATAGAATGCTGGGGGGCATTACTATCAGGCGGAGTAGGTTAGATATAACAATCGCTATCCTAAAGATAGCTGCAAGTGGGGCGAAAAAGACCCAAATAGTGTATGGTGCGAATCTGAATTCTACAATTGCAAATAAATATCTTTTAAGGTTGGAAGAAAAAAAGTTAATCGAGCAAAAAGGAAACATTTTCGTAACGACTGACAAAGGACGATCGTATAAAGAAATGGCCAGCGAACTGGAGATTCGCTGACCTTAGTGTTTTACTTTTTACTTTTTAGGGCTCTGTAGAGTTCCTTATTTGAATAACAATATAGCTCTGGTATACATGTCAAGGTTATGTACTAATATTTTAAATTTGAATTATTTCACTTAATCGCAATACATTTCGGTCCTGATTTCTTCACTATATTTTCTTTTAAGGAATGAGATCATTGTTTCAATTGGATTTTGGGTGTGGTATAATTCGTCATTGAATTCATAACTCCATAGATTAGTTATTTTTAAAAAAATGTGCTAAAATAATACGCGAAGTAGTTGTTCTAAAGGGCTGTTTTTGGAACTAATAAACATAAGTCACAATTGTTATTCCTTGTTCATCCACAACCCTTTTATATTAGCATTGACTTGTAAGGGTGCTCGCGTTGAGCACAATGGTGCGTCACTGCATCATGATAATCAACTCTACGTGA
>DAZF01000082.1 GCA_002507205.1 Methanolobus sp. UBA32
GGGTTCGAATCCCCCTCTCGTCGTACTCTTTTTTAACATTGTTTTTTATCTGCTGTGGCAAAGAATCTAATAATATGAGGAGCAAGTGGTACTTGAATGTCCAAAAAAACGATTATTCCAGTATTAAATAATCAGGAATCCAATAACAAAAATGAGAGTGCATGCACATCCTGCGGAACAGGCGGGTGCTGCGGNNGGTTTTGGAATAAAAGCAGGCTCTGAAAAAGAAGTTGTGTTCAGGAATATATTCATTTACACAGCCATGGGAATAATAATGTTCACTGTAGCCTACCTGATAACAAGAATCATGACATGGATAAACGGATGATCATTTTGCTTTTGATGACTTAAAAGGATACCTTTTTACTCCCCCGCATTCAAGGCAAGTGATAGTGATGCATCCCCCTTTGAGCCGGGTTCTTGAGTTTTGACCAGGAATCAGCAATGACCCGCAGTCCTTACAAAAATTACGCTTAAGATCCGCAGGTATGCTCACACGATGGCGCATACCGATTTTTCTTGCCAGAGAAACATACCTTTCGCTCCGCCCAGCATCCTGTGAAAGCTCATTTCTTGCTAGTTCAAAGAGATACTGGATACGTTCCTGAGCAATATTCTTGGATATGACCTTGTTTTTCTTTCTGGATTTTGCCATTGAAGACACCTGCTTAGATTAAAGAATAATAACCTGGGTGGAAGGAGACTTTTCTTTGACCATATCAACGAATGAGTCAGGACCTGTACCATCAATCTCATCAAAATCATAAACTATTGGAATCACAATTCGTGGAGAGAGCGATGCTACTGCAGTTGTTGACTGCGCTTTATCCATACTATGATGACCGCCAATCGGGAGGATAGCAATATCAGGAGCCGCAAATTCCCATTCAGGAACAGTACACGTATGCCCTGCGTGATATATCTTCAATCCCCCAAATACAAAGAAGTAACCTACCCCACTGCCGGAATAACGTGCACCATCACAGGAATCGTATGCAGGAATAACCTCAATATCCACACCTTTAATATTGAGATCACCAGTCAAAGAATCACCTTCAATGACCCTTCTTGCATCCCCCCGGAACTGCAAGCCCATATTATCAGGAATTAGAGTGGTACAGTCAGATTTACGGACTTTACGAATCGAGTCAGGATCACAGTGCCCAAAGTGTTCATGAGTAATAAGAAGCAGGTCTGCCATATCTTCTTCAGGAACTTCACCGGAAATATTGACAGGATCTATATAGAGAACCATACCATCACCTTTCATCATAAAACCGGAATTGCCAAGCCATTTGATCAAAATGCCATCAATTGTTACGCTGCTCAAAATATTACATCCCTAATTATTGGTTTCATATCTAATTGTCTCATAACTAAATACCAGATGACAACATAATAGGCATTAAAACTACTGAAGGAATTCAGCATCAAAGATAGAAAAAGGTAGCATAGATAAATATATCCAAAAATAAAAAAAGTAAAACAGAAAGACCAGATGGGATGACATGAAAGAGAAGAAGACCAATATACTTTGCTCAGCTGCAGACAAAGCCAGCCTGAACATAAAAGAACAGTTGCTTCAGAATGAACAATGGAAAATGCTCGACGAACTCCCGGTTAGCTGGGATGGTTTGCTATCAGTTTATGAAAATCCGAGATACAGAATAATAGAGATCAGAGACCATCATATATATCAGGATAGAATTGATGAAAAAATGACATCTTTTGGATTTGATACCGACTTAATAATAGTAGCTTCCAAACATAAGAGCAAGGATGGAAGATCGGTACTTACGGCACATTTCACAGGAAACCCAATGGATGCCGATTTTGGAGGAAGACCGCGAGAACTGTCAATACCAGCACCCCAAATAATGTGTTCCATACTTAATAATATGGAGGAAATGGCAAAGAACACATGTTATTCGACTAACATGGAGTCAACACACCATGGCCCCACTGATATGAAAACACCCATGGTATACGCAGAAATAGGCAGTTCAGAAGAACAATGGATCGACCCCATTGCAGGAGATATTGTTGCAAGGGCCATACTGGAGGCACAGCCTAAGAATGTACCTGTGGGCATCGGATTTGGAGGAGGGCATTATGCATCAAGACAAACAGAACTTATACTGGAAACAGATGTAACATTCGGACATAATTTCCCGGACCATCAATTGCCTTATGTCGACAAGAGCATGGTTATGCAGGCCTATGAAAAATCAAAGGCTGATTTTATTTATTTTGACAGGAAATCCATGAATTCCAAAGAAAGAGAAAGACTTTACGGAATCATAGGAGAACTTGGATACACACTCTTAAGAGAAAGTGAGATCAAAGAAATAAAAGGACTTCCATGGGACTGTTTCTTGAAAATTAAAGCAATGTGTGATGAACTCTGCCCGGATGGGAAATTTAAGATCACCGGATTGTTCAGGTCATCTTTTGATAAAACATACAAATCCATAGAAAATAGAGAAGAACTGGAACTGTCCACCTGTACCATCAATGAAGAACTCCTTAAAGAAACGATTAATGCGGACAGGAACAAAACAATATCCATGCTTAAAGAATATGCCCCTATTTATACGGAAATGAAAAACGGAACCATATCAAATTACATCATAGGAATCGGAAAAGATACTAAAACTGCTATGCAGAACGTCACAAATGAATGCATTAAAATACTAAAAGAGCATTATGAAATNNAGAATGAGATCCATAGTAGAAGAAGCACTGGCAAGATCTGAACAGGAAGCACGTATTCGCAGTTCAGACGTCAATCCAGGGCCAAAAGACATAGACGCAGAGTTAGAGGAGATGCTACGCCAATTACACACCAACATCAAAGTAATTGGTTGTGGTGGCGGCGGTTCAAATAGTACACAAAGAATGGTCGATGAAGGAATAAAGGGTGCTGAATTCATTGCAGTAAATACCGATGCACAACACCTCCTTACCATCAAAACAAACCAGAAGATCCTTATTGGTAAGAAAAAGACAAGAGGCCTTGGAGCAGGCAGTCTCCCCCAGATCGGCGAAGATGCTGCTCTTGAAAGTGTAGATGAGATAGCTGCAGTAGTCAATGGCAGTGATATGGTGTTCATCACATGCGGCCTTGGAGGAGGAACCGGAACTGGTTCAGCCCCAATTGTAGCTGAAGCAGCAAGAGATGCAGGAGCCCTCACCATTGCAGTTGTGACATTACCGTTCAGCGTAGAGGGACAGGTAAGAAGAACAAATGCAGAAGCAGGCCTTGAAAGATTAAGAGAAGTAGCTGACACAGTCATCGTCGTGCCAAACGACAAGCTTCTTGAAGTTGTCCCAAGGCTCCCATTAGCAGCAGCATTTAAAGTATCAGATGAAGTCCTTATGAGAGCCGTGAAGGGAATTACCGAACTCATCACAAAACCAGGACTTGTAAACCTTGACTTTGCAGATGTCAGAACCGTCATGCAGAATGGTGGCGTTGCAATGATAGGCCTTGGAGAAGCAGAAGGAGAACTCAAAGCTGTGGAATCCGTGCAAAAAGCACTTCGCAGCCCACTTCTGGACGTAGATATCTCCGGAGCAACATCCGCACTTGTCAATGTAATTGGCGGACCGGATATGACAATAGCCGAAGCAGAAAGTGTTGTACAGGAAGTATACAGCAGAATTGATCCTGAGGCAAGACTCATATGGGGAGCACAGGTCAATGAGGAACTTGAGAATACTGTGCGTACCATGATCGTTGTGACAGGAGTGAAATCACCCCAGATATACGGTCACGGCGGAGCTAAAACTGTAACAAGGAAATACGGAATCGATTTCGTTAAATAGAATCATTCCCTTTTTTAACAAAGACCTTTGGTTGGATTATATAAATACATCCAATCGAAAGGTATTTTATTAGAGACGTCGTTTAGGTGGCGCTACATATTAGCAGACAGTAAGTTCTGACATCATTAATGACTTCAAAATATACGTATGCATATAATCGATTATAACCGGTTGTGAAGTACTTTGGCAGAAGATTCATTTGATCTAAGCAAAATCAATAGAAATAGCATAAACCAATCCTTGAAAACATATTTAAGGGTACTCAAACTTACAAAGAAACCATCCAGAGAGGAATTTCTAACCATAGCTAAAGTTGCAGGGTTAGGAATTCTCGCAATTGGTTTTGCAGGGTTCCTTATATATATATTATTGGTAGAGATGCCGCAATGGGTGTAATCATGACCGATGAGTCTGTGATATTCGTAGTCAAAACAACTGCGAATCAAGAACGTTCCGTCGCAAATATGATAACACAGGTTGTGAGGAAAGAACATCTGGACATCAGAGCAATCCTTGCTCCTGATGAACTGAAGGGATATGTGCTAATAGAAGGAACTAACCATGGGGACGTTGAACAGGCTATACAGACTGTACCCCACGCAAGAGCCCTGGTAAAAGGACAATCCTCCATAGAAGAGATATCGCATTTCCTTACACCGAAACCGACTGTAACAGGAATATCAGAAGGTGCGATCATCGAGATCACTTCCGGGCCATTCAAGGGTGAAAAAGCTCGTGTGAAGAGAGTAGATGAAGGTCATGAGGAGATAACTGTAGAGTTGTTCGATGCAGTTGTACCGATACCTATAACTATTCGTGGTGATACTGTAAGAGTCCTCAGGAAAGATGAGGAAGGAAATTCCTGAAAGTTTAATATTTATTCAATTCAATGGTGATATTCAAATGGCAAATGTTGTTGAAGCATTGGTCCCAGGAGGAAAAGCAAACCCAGGACCACCACTCGGTCCAGCTCTGGGTCCTCTTGGAATTAACATAAAAGATGTAATCGAAAAGATTAACGAAAAGACGAAGGATTACAACGGGATGCAAGTCCCTGTTAAGGTAATAGTAGCAGACGATAAGAGTTTTGAGATAGAAGTCGGAACTCCACCAACGTCAGCGCTTATACTCCAAGAAATTGGAATTCAGAAGGGATCCGGAGAACCAAGCAAAGTGATTGTAGGAGACCTTAAAGTCCCACAGGCAGCAAAGATTGCCCGTATGAAGAAAGATGATATCCTCTCATACGACCTGAAAGCTGCTGTGAAAGAGGTACTCGGATCCTGCGTCCCCATGGGTGTTACAGCTGAAGGTATGACTGCAAAGGAATGCCAGAAAGCTATCGATGAGGGCAAATTTGACGATGTGCTGGCACAAGAAACATGGTAATTCCATGTTTTAACCAATAAGTTTAAAATAAATACATAATATTGGTGTGCCCACTAATAGAAAGAGCAAAGGTCTCTAAGACCTAACACTCTAAACAAAGCCGTAGTAGACCGAAGCGGTCCTGCCTGAACATTATGTTCGACACTACGGGAGGTAAAGAATGGCAGACGAAAGCATAATACAAGCTATAGAAAAGTTATTAGCGGAGTCACCGGAGAGAAAATTCCCCGAAAGTATTGACCTGGCTATAAACTTAAAGAATCTGGATATGAGTCAGCCTAAAAACCGTGTTGATGAAGAGATATTACTTCCAAACGGTCGCGGAAAAAACCTTAAGATCGCAGTCTTTGCGAAAGGTGAGGTTGGACTCCAGGCTAAAGAAGCTGGCGCAGACTACGTCTTTTCTGAAGAAGAGCTCGCAGAGATCGGAGGAGACAAAGCACGTGCAAGAGCACTTGCTAATGAATGTGATTTCTTTGTTGCGGAAGTTCAGTACATGGCACAGATTGGTAAGAACCTTGGTGCGATCTTAGGACCAAGAGGAAAGATGCCAACTCCATTGCCACCAGGAAAGAACGTGGCTGATCTTATCAACAGCGCAAGGAGCTCAATCAGGATTAGATCAAAGGATAAGCTCACATTCCACGTATCAGTTGGTCGTAGGGATATGGATGTCCAGAAACTCGCAGGTAACATTGAAACAGTCCTTTACAGAGTAGAACACTCACTCGAAAAAGGCAAGCATAACATTAAAGCTATTTATGTTACAACCACTATGGGTAAATCAGTGAGGGTGCTATAATGGAAGAAAACCACCACTCAAGCCACATCCCACAGTGGAAGAAAGATGAAGTTGAAGACATAAAGGAACTCATCAAGAAATACCCAATATTTGGTGTAGTAGGTATTGGTGGGATTCCTGCAAAGCAACTTCAAAAGATGAGAAGGGACCTTAAAGGCAGCGCTATTTTAAAAGTCTCGAGGAACACCCTGATCAGAAGAGCACTCGAAGAGTCCGGTGATGTAAAGGAGATGGAACAGTACGTTGATGTACAGACCGCCCTCATATTTACCGAACAGAATCCTTTCAAGTTATACAAATCACTTGAAAAGAGCAAGAGTCCTTCCCCTATCAAAGCCGGTGCTATTGCACCTCGCGATATCATAGTTGAAAAGGGACCAACATCATTCCCACCAGGCCCAATTCTTGGAGATATGCAGGCCGCAGGTATACCTGCAGCGATCGACAAGGGTAAAGTGGTAATAAAGGATACAAAAACCGTTGCAAAAGAGGGAGAAGCAGTTTCTCAGAAGCTTGCAGCAATGCTTACAAGACTTGAGATCTACCCAATGGAAGTAGGTCTTGACTTAAGAGCAGCCCTTGAGAACGGATTGACCTTTACACCCGATGTACTGGCTATCGATGAAGGCAAATACTTCTCAGATATCGTATTGGCAACACAGCAGGCATTCAACATGTCAGTCTTTGCAGCATATCCAACTGCAGAGAACATCAAGACACTCATTGCAAAGGCTACAACAGAGTCACGCAACCTCGGTGTCAATGCAGTGGTTCTGGAGCCAGGCGTTATCGATGCATTGCTTGGAAAAGCACAGTCACAGATGTTTTCAGTTGCATCAGCAGCTTCTGCAGTTAATGAAGAAGCAGTGGATGATGAACTGAAGGAAGCACTTGGTGCAGCCGCATCTGCCGCAGCAGTCACAACAACCCCTGAAGAGGAAGTTGTTGAAGAGAAGGAAGAGGAAGAAGAGACAGCAGAAGAGGACGGTATGGCCGGTCTTGGAGCACTTTTCGGATGATCAGGATTTACAAACTACATAAATTACATTTGATAAAATAAAAGGTGATATTACATGGAATACATATATGCAGCACTCTTATTGTACAAAGCAGGCAAAGACATAACAGAAGAAGCAGTTACCGCAGTACTTCAGTCAGCAGGCGTAGAAGTCAGCGATGCACGTGCAAAGGCACTTGTCGCAGCTCTTGATGGCGTAGACATCGAGGAAGCAATGGCAACTGCAGCAGTCGCAGCAGCACCTGCAGCAGCAGCAGCACCAGTAGCAGCAGCAGCAGTAGAAGAAGAAGCACCAGAAGAAGAAGAAGACAAGTCAGAAGAGAGCGGCATGGCCGGTCTTGGAGCACTTTTCGGATAAACATAATTTCCTGTCCGCCACTTGGCGGACACACATTCTTTTTTAATCAGCTTTCCTGAAAAGCTGACACTTAACATAAGATTTTAAATATACATCTTTTTCGAGAACCAGATTATTATCCCTGCAAATATCAGGATAATGATTATTCCAGCTATCCGCATTTTCCTTGAACATGAAAAAAGGAAGCATCATTACAGTATCCATTCCAAGAAGCGGTTTTGCACAATCAACAATAGCAAAATATGCATTGTCCTTCAATACACGGGATACTTCCCCTATAGCACCTTTGCGTACATCAGATGTTGTTTCACAAAAAGCTACCGAGGTTACAACGAAATCAAATACCCCGTTTTTGAATGGCAGCATATCCATCGAACCTCTATAGAGATTTAGAGATACTCCCGCCTTTCCCCCCTTGTCAGCCGCATAGCCCAACTGCACATTGGACAGATCCAGGCCATGCACAATTACATCCCCACCCATAAGTTCAGAGATGGCAATACCTACCGATTCTGTCCCACATCCTATATCCAGAACAGACATCTTTTTCTCAAGAGGAAGAACGGATGCCACCTGCTCATAATAAGAATTTCCGAAGCCAAGGATTGTAGCAAAAAAATCATAATGTCTCCCACCAAAGAACCAACCAAAATTATTTCCTTTTTTATGATTGATCTTCAAACCCCCCGGTTAAAGATATAATATTGATAATTCAATCCATCCTAAGACCTTCTCAGGAACATCAACCCAAAAAGGAAGATGGCACTAACAAATCCTATAGTACCCATCATAGGCAAATAGCCTTCACCATTTATAGCCAGATATGTCGAAGATATAAGAATCACCAGAAGGAAAGCATACTTTGTAATAGAATCTATGGTTCTGTACTTCCGTATCTCATCCGTCTTCTTTTCCAGCCTCTCTATCCTGTAACCCCTTATCGTTTCAATGACATCATTTACTCCTTCAGGAAGATTCTTCACGATCTCCAGATAGCGATCCCCCTCAAGCTGCAGGTATTCGAATGCCTCGAAAGGTGAATAGCGCTTCATCAAAACCCTTGTAATGACAGGTTTTGCATTTTCCAGCAGATTGAACCGGGGATCGAGTTCAAGGCAATTTGCCTCAATTAGTATCAGTGCCCTTTCAAGCGTTGAGAACTCACTTGGAAGAGACAGATTGTATTTCAATGCCAGTGTTGCATAGTTATCACTTTGCCTCTCACCAGCGGAATAATTCTGTTTCGATATAATGTCATCAAGATCTATCTTGAATCTACGCACATCAATATCCTCTTTGTTGATACCGGTTATTTTCAAAAATGCCTCGAAAACAACATCAACCCTTTTCTTGTAAATACCATAGAAAAGGTTCAGCATATTGCGACGTAATTCATCATCGATGGTGCCTACGGCTCCAAAATCAATATAAGCAATACCATCTTCCTGAATTATTATATTCGAGCTGTGGGGATCAGCATGATAAAAACCATCAAGATAAACCTGCTTTAGATAACTGGTACTAATTATCTTTCCATACCATTTTTTCTTTTCAGCAGAAACCCCGGAAAGCTTCCGGATGGTGACACCTTCCATATAATCCATAATCAGAATATTCTCATTGGAATATTCATCATGAACATTGGGAACATGCACCTCTTTTACATCTGCAAAATTCTCCTGGAACCGTTTGATATTCCTTGCCTCATTGCTCAGGTCAAGTTCACGGTTCAGCAGGTCCCTGAACTCGTAAAGAAATGCATCAATATCAAAATTACTTCCAAACCCAATCATTTTTACAATTAGAGATTTCAGGTCATCGAGTATTGCCAGGTCAAGGTTAATAGTATCTATTAGATTAGGTCTTGTTATCTTTACAGCGACTTTCTTTCCATTGAGCACAGCCGCATAGACCTGAGCAATTGAAGCACATGCCAGCGGCTCAGTGTTGAATTCATCAAATATCTCCAGTATATTAAAATCTGAATTCTCAAAACTACGGGCAATTTCCTCATTCCCAATGCTGCATCTGTAACCTTCAAACGCAACTTTCATCTTATCGAATTCAAGAGGATTAACGTTATCCTGAAGGTTTCCAAGTTCCTCTATATATATAGCAGGAACGATGTCCGGTCTTTTGCTCAGTATCTGACCCAGCTTTATGAACGTAGGACCAAGTTCTTCCAGGGCCTTTCTCAATTTTACTGCTTTTTCCCGGTTCTTGATATCCAGACCACATGGGGTTTTTTTGTTGGAAACGTAATATTGATTAACTTCACTATAAAGAAGGCTGAACAGATTGTATTTTGAAAATACCCTGAGAATAGTAATGTACCTGTGGATTTTCCTGAACATCATTACTATGTTTGTCCCGCTAGTAGATATAGATTAGTGTCATCCCAATATTTCTTAGATTCATATAGAAACAAGGTAACCTGCATCCCAAAATATCGGCAAAATCCATGAAATAAAAAAATATGCCAGTTTGGTAACACTAAACAAGTATTTATAACAGGATTCTTATGTAGAATGAAAACTCTCCCTGTCAAAAACAGGCTTTTTGGCCGGTTGTAAAATCAACGTGTGACTATAATGACCGAAAAACCTATCGTCCAGCTAAAAGGAGTATCCTATTTCTACGCAAGCAGCAAGACGAGAGCTCTTGATAGCATCGATCTTGACATTTATCCCGGAGAAAAAATTGCCATCCTCGGAGCAAACGGAGCAGGCAAATCAACACTCTTCAAACACCTTAATGGCATACTCAAACCTGCATCAGGAGATGTACTCGTAAAAGGTGAGCCCATTTCAAGGAACAATATAAGAAGCGTCCGTCAGACCGTCGGAATAGTCTTTCAGAATCCTGACGACCAGATACTTGCACCTACTATAGAGCAGGACGTAGCATTCGGTCCGATCAACATGGGGCTGAATGAAGACGAAGTTGAGAGAAGAGTAAAGAAAGCACTGGAACTTGTGAACCTTTCCGGATATGAAGAACGTTCACCCCATCACCTCAGCGGAGGACAGAAAAAACTGGTTGCCATTGCAGGAGTGCTTGCAATGCAACCTGAAGTGGTC
This sequence comes from Methanolobus sp. UBA32, assembly GCA_002507205.1. Lineage (GTDB taxonomy): Archaea > Halobacteriota > Methanosarcinia > Methanosarcinales > Methanosarcinaceae > Methanolobus. The sequence goes on from DAZF01000082.1 coordinate 10,476, forward strand.
GTGCTTGACGAACCGACTGCAGGACTTGATCCGTTCAGTGCTGAAAAAATAATGGAGATCATAGACGGGATGAACAAGAAATTTGGAATTACTGTTATTCTGTCCACCCATGACGTTGATATAGTCCCTCTTTTTGCGGATGTCGTTTACATTCTCCACCACGGAAAAATAGAAGCCAGTGGCACAGCCAAAGAGATATTCAAAAAACATGCAATACTCGAAAACGCACACCTGAGAATGCCACGGATAGCAGAGGTATTTGAGTTACTTCAGGAGTCAGGCCTTGATGCTGATATAAAGATAACACCCCAGGATGCAAGGGATGAGATCATACGACTTGTAGAAAATAATAACTAAAAGGCCTGCCCATGGAGATCACACTCACTGATATTGAAAGGGAAGCATACAAGGACAGCCCTGTCCACAGGCTTGACGGAAGAGTAAAGATACTTGCGACCATTGCTATCATCATTTTTGCTGTAAGCCTTCCACGCATGGATGAAGCAAACTTCATGAAACTGGCTATCATTGAATTATACCTCCTATCACTCCTTGCAATTGCAAAACTCAACCCCGTGTATACTCTCATGAGGTTTCTTTCAACATTACCATTTGGACTTGCCATAGTCATTGTACAACCTTTTGTAAGGCAGCCATTCATTGAGTCCTTTACAGTATACCCGCTTGAACTGCCACTTGGCCTCACACTAACATATGAAGGTATATTTTTCGGCATGATTCTCCTTGCAAAATACATTGTTTGCATAACCGCTATTGTACTCATGTCCTCTACCATGAAGATGAGCGACATGGTTACTTCCGCAAGAAGGCTTGGAATGCCGGCTGAATTCACCCTTATACTTTCAATGATGGTAAGATACCTGTTTGTATTCTGGATAATCCTAAAACGCATAAGGGTTGCACAGAAAACACGCCTGTTCCACATATGGAACAAGAACATACCGCGAAGATGGATCCTTGAACAGGTTGCATATACAATAAGCTCGCTGTTCATTCGTTCTTATGAACAGGGAGAAAGGACATACATAAGCATGCTCTGCAGAGGATATTCCAGTACAAATAACATCTATATGCACAAAAATAAAATAAGGACCAATGATGTCTTTTTCTTAATCGTAACAACATGGATATTAGTCCTGTCTGCTGTTGCATGAAAATAAAATAAAAAAGAAGAAAGAAAAGGATTATTTCTTTGCAGCTTTTCCAAGAGCAAAACTAATCCCCAGAACAAGAAGAGTGCCTGCTACAATTGCAAGTACCTCACCCATCTTACCCTGACCTTCAATTGAGTAATCAGGCATTGGTGATTCCACAAAAGGTTCGGCTCCTTCTAATTCAGAGAGCGTTTTCTCATCAACAACTCCCCCTGCAGCACTTTCCAGTCCGTCGGGGTCAGGTGAAGCGAGGAATGGAGCGAGGACTGATATGAGCAGAGCGATTGCAATTCCCGCATAGAGGAATTTCATGTTCATACCGGAGCTGACGTTCACACTCATACCCCTACCCCTTTGGTGCTTGTAAGAGATGAGTCCAGAAGATCTGGTCTTGATTTTTCGATTGCTGTGATAACTACAGCAGTTATAAGACCTTCACCAACAAATCCGATTATCAGATGATACAACCCCATTGTTGCGAGTCCTGCCATAAGGGGGAAAGTACCTGCTATAGCCATCTGGGCAGCACATACAATCGCAGATATGAACAGACCAAACCAGGCACCCATAAAGGATGCACCTTTGATTCCTGCTTTGTTCCTTAGAGCTACAAACGTGTAATAACCTACAAAACCGGAGATAACCCCCATGTTCAGGATGTTGGCACCCATTGTGGTAATTCCGCCATCACCAAAGACAAAACCCTGGACAAGAAGCACAAGTGTGAGAACAAGAACACCAGCCATTGGACTTCCGAATATGATAGCAACAAGAGTTGCACCAACCATATGCCCACTGGTCCCCATGCCTATGGGAATATTGAGCGCCTGTATGGCAAATATTCCCGCAGCAAGTGCTGCCAGGATAGGTACTTTCATGTCATCAAGTTCTTTCCTTGCCCATTTAAGGGACATAAATACGAAAGGCAGAGCAATCAACCAGTAGATGATCGCCTGACTCATAGGTATGAATGAATCTGGTATATGCATTTTAAGTCCTCATAAAGTTATAATTAGCGATATGAAAATTAAAGCTTTTCGTAACACTTGTGGATACGTTAGAGGAACTATATATACTTAATGAATTAAGAACATCAAAAATCGTATTACACGACTGAAGGAATACAAGACCAAGATATATAAAAGAGAAAGTGATAGAACAAGCTAAAGGATGGAACCATCATGAGCAAATATTCCCCCATTATTGCTGCAAAGGCTGTCTGGCAGATGCGAATAAGAAAACGTCCTTTTGTACTATCACACGCCATCAACTCCAGATGCAACATGAAATGCTCTTTTTGCGAGTACTGGAAAACAGAAGGCAAGGAGATGGAACTCAATGACATATTCAAACTCCTTGAAGAAGCAAGAGCATTTGGAATACTTGTATATAATGCATGGACAGTAGAACCACTCCTGAGAAAAGACCTCCCGGAAATACTGGCTTATGCAAAAGAACTCGGCATGGTTACTTCACTCATAACAAATGGCCTTTTGCTGGAGAAGAGGATAGATGAACTGGAGAAACTGGATTATCTTTCTGTATCTGTGGACGGGACTTCCAGCTATGAGGATATAAGAGGAGTCAGTCTGGACAGGATAATGCCAGGCATAATCAAAGCAAAGAGCATGATCAAAAATCCCCTCCTGATGAACTGCGTGATAAGCGGAAAGAACCTTGATGATATAGAGGAACTGATCATCATGGCAAAAGACCTGGGTGTGAAGATATCTTTTGAGCCTATGTACGAATTCCAGGGAATAGAAAATGACACCTGGAACGATATGGGAATAAGGGAAATGGACAAGTATCGCAGGACTGTGGACAGGATAATCAAGATGAAAAAAGAAGGATATCCAATTATCAATTCCTACACATACCTGAAAATGGTCCGGGACCTCCAGACAGAATTCGTCTGCCATGCTAATGATATAATCCTGGACGTAACAGCAGACGGAAGCATTGAGAACTGCAGAATCCACCGCAAACCCATAGGCAATATCAGTGAAGGTATTGAGAATGTATGGGAGAATACAAGAAAGCTCAGAAAGGATACGGCACGCAATTGCCAGAAATGCCTATTCTTTGGTTATGTTGAGAACAGCCTGATGTACAATTTTAACCTTGAAGTAGCACAACATTACGAATGGATGTAAAGTCTGTCAGAATGAAATTGGCAGACTATATTTATAATATATTGCCGCTATAATATTAATATCATACTAATAAAAGGCGGTATCAAATGTCAGACAACAGGAATTATAGAATTTTTGCAACTATTTCTTTATTCACATTAATTGCCGTATCCCTCACAGGACTTGCGTGTGCTGAGACTGTTATTGGGTTTTCACCGGCACATATCAGCGTTGAGGAGAATGAGACATTCGCACTTGCGATTACGATAGAAACCGATACAAACGTATCCGGGGCAGAGCTCGAACTATCATATGACCCCTCAATTGTTAACATAACATCTATCACTGAAGGAGATTTTTTCAAGCAGGGAGGAAAGAATACAATATTCTCAAGAGGTAATATTGATAATGAGCTTGGCACTGTTACTGGCACATATTCGGTTATAATGGGAGATGACATGCTCCTTGGCCCCGAAAATTTTGCAACCATCACCCTTGTTTCAAAAGATGAAGCAGGGATCACAGACATAGAAATGAAGAACGTGATCATAACTGATTCCACAGGAGCCAGCCTGCCAGTGACAATTAACAATGCAAAGGTAATCGTCGGTGATGTCGAGACCCCTACTGCCAATGAAGAGACTGCTCAAAGTCAGCAATCCGGACAGAATACGATCATACCTCTTGTATTCGCAATAATCTGCCTGTATTTTGTAAAAAGGAAATGAAAAACAGTTACTTATAGTGGGAATTATTGGCGACCCATAATTCCTATCCTTATTTCATTCCCGTTGTTCAAATGTAGCAATTGAGAGGCACTGCCCTGATTTACCGCTATCTCGAAAAAACCGTGACTTCCTACGAGCGATAACATCCGGCCTTTTGGCACCTCGCCATAAGTTCGCAAAAACGGCATCTTCCTCCCTGCGATTGAAAGGACAGTTCCAGGAAGCACATCTTTTTGAATCGATTCCCGGGGAATATTAGTGACTATATTACCAAACTTATCGACGTATATAACTTTTGCCTCAATGAAGTCCTTTTCTATCACATAACCTGAAAAGTCAAGGTCGATATATTCATCCGTACTATTACCAATATCCTGCAGGTCCATTCCTCGGGATACATGCGCAGCCACCGGGGCAAAGATATCTCTGCCATGGAAGGTTGAAGAAACATCGCCAAGAATCTCCTGATTCTTTATTTCAATTACCTCTAAATTCCCAAGTAAAGATGCGGCAGGAATAAGAACACCATTATCAGGACCTATGAAGTAATGCCCACCTGAGCGCACGACTATAGCTTTTCTTTCTGTGCCCACACCCGGATCGATCACAGCCACATGAATAGTTCCAGAAGGAAAATAAGTGACAGAAGAATAAAGAGCAAATGCACCCGCCCTGATATCCATAGGCGGTATCGAATGAGTGATATCGACTATTGTTACATCCGGATTGATACCGAGCATAACGCCTTTCATGGAGGCAGGGTAGAGAGAACCGAAATCTGTTGTAAGAGTGATTACTGCCATAATATGATTTTTGTAAGTTTTAATATAAATACAATACTCTGGAGATTCCGATTAAACCATAATTGAGATATCGGGCTGGTTTTTGAACTGTCCCAGAGAGAAAACCAGCTCGAATCGCGCCCCCTTACCCGGCATACCAGTCTCCCGGACCCCAATACCGGTTATAGACAGTATCTCTTTTGAAAGGAAAAGTCCGTATCCGGAACTGGAATCACCTTTCTTGAACAACTTGCTCTTATCCCCAATCCCAATACCGTCATCCTGGAATACCACCAATAATTGATTTTTTTCCTCCTCAGTAGTGATAGTGAGGGTTGTAGCCTCACTGTGCTTGATTACATTGTTGACCAGATTGTAGAACACTTTTCCTATCATTGGATCAGTGAAGATCAAATAATCTTCTGCATCTATTCGGAGATTTATTAATGTTTTATCCACCGGAACCATAGCACTGGTCAGAACATCCAGGAGATTGACCCACTGTGGAGCTTGAATGCCTATTTCCTGATAATCCGTTGCGAACTTAATATGCCTTTCAATAGACATCACGTTCGCCTCCATTCTATGCAGCAGTTTGAGATCCCCAGGGTCCTTTATACGCTCCATCACCAGGTACAGATATCCTTCCAGGACCATTACCTGATTGATTATATCGTGTCGGGTGATAGAGTTAAGGAGGCTGAGCTTGTTATTCGCCTGCTTAAGGGCTTCCGCCCTCTTCTCTTTCTCGGTTATATCTTCAACCACGCCATCCATGAGAATCATGTTACCATCAGAATCATACTCTGTTGAAAGAGTGATCGAACATAGAATAGTGGTACCATCCCTTACCTTGAACACCACCTTGCGGTCCTTTATCTTACCAGTCTGCCTCAGCTCCCCCAATAACTCTGAACGGTCCCCAGGATGAAGGTAGAGATCTGCCGCAGACATATTCAGGAGCTCTTTTTCATCATTGAATCCCAGCATCTTGCAAAATGCCGGATTAGCCTGAATTATATGGCCATCCTCCCATGGTTCACTCCTGACAATACCTATGTTGACATTCTCTACCAGAGTACGGTACTTGTTCTCACTCTCCTGTAATGCACGCATGGCCAGGTTCAGCTCACCGATCTGCTCCTTTAACTGAGGGTAATAGCTCTTCCGGTGAGACGTTTCCCCCAATCCAATGATCTTCTTTCGGAGATCATTCAGCCTTCTATCGTCTTCAGAGTGCTTCATGGTAAAGTCTCTTTATGTCTTCTATTGTGGCAGGACGGGGATTAGTAGCAAGACAGGGATCCAGGAATGCATTCTCGCTGAGGTACTTGATGTCCTCCTCTTTTACCCCCATATTTGATAAGCCAGGTTTTATCCCCAGCTGCCCGGTCATATTTCGTAGCTCTTGTATCAGGCTATCAGGGCCACTTTTCTGCGATGGTTTCTTTTCAGACATAATAGCCCCAAGGGCCCTGTATTTGTCCGGTGCATGAGAAAAGTTAAAGGCAACGACATGTTCCAGAAGCTGCGCATTGCATTCACCGTGAGGAGAATCCAGGTAACCCCCCAGACTATGTGCCATAGCATGTACTAAGCCCAGACTGGCGTTGGAAAATGCCAGCCCTGCATACATGCTCCCTAACATAACATTATTCCTGAACATTATGTTGTCAGGGTCACCATATACTTTTGGCAGATATTCCACCAATAGTTTAGTAGCCTCTAAAGCATACATGTCAGTCATGACAGAGGATGCATTCGAGGCATAAGACTCAAAAGCATGACAGAGAGCATCCATGCCTGTAGATGCAGTCAGTTCAGGACTCATTGTAACTGTGGTCTCAGGATCTATAAGTGTAATGTCCGGCAGCATTGTCTTGCTGATTATAGCAAACTTGCGTTTCTTCTGCTCATCAGTGATTATAGCAAATTGCGACACATCAGCAGAGGAACCGGCTGTCGTAGGAATGCATATGATAGGAGAAGCAGGCAAAGCTACTTCATCTACCCCCTCCAGCTCCAGAACACTGCACCGGTTAGACACTACCGCACCTATCGCCTTGCCACAGTCCATAGAACTGCCACCACCAACGGCCACGATAAGGTCGCAACCTTCCTCAATATAGAGCTCAGCCCCCCGCATGACCTCCGTTGATCGAGGATTTGGAGAAACGCGGTCATAGACCACAACATTCAGGCCTGCAGACCTCAGGTTATCCTCTACTTCCCCAGCCCAACCCGCTTTGAAGATCCCCGGATCGCTGACCAAAAAAACATTCCTGCCAGCCAGACTGAGAACATATTGTGCTATGAGACTTCGGGAACCATCACCTAAAATAATTTCTGGTGCCAGGAACTTACGAGTGGGAAGGCTACCCTGCACCACATTGTTTCTTTCCTTAGTGTCTGCCCCACTCATGCTTTCGCATCCCCCTGCCTTAAAGGCTTTGAAACATTTCTCAGTGCATCAGGAACCCCATATACGTTATCAATCATGTGATACCCCCATAATATACTGTGAGGTATAATTATAAAAGTATTATCTTACTGTGACTAATTTGAACAATTATATAGACAGTAGAACAGAAGATTAAATACATACGGAGATAAGCATTATAAAATAATTAATAGTGGCTGCAGTTTTATTGAAAATGACCACGATCTTGAATCAAAGAAAACAGAGAATTTAAAATTGAGATCACTTAAAAAAATCAAAAGAAATAAAGTAATGCCAGAGGCATTACTTGCAGAGGTCGTAGCTCTGGTTTATGATCTTAAGAGCGCAGAAGTCACCGCACATGGTACATGCATCTTCGTCGCCTGGTGCTCTGCTGTCCCTGGTGCTTCTTGCGAGTTCTGGGTCGAGTGCGAGTTTGTACTGTGCTTCCCAGTCAAGTTTTGCACGTGCTCTACCCATTGCAAGGTCAACCTCACGAGCTGTATTTGGGTACTTGACCATGTCACCAACGTGAGCGGCGATCTTTGAGGTCTTGACACCCTCAACAACATCCTGGAGATTTGGAAGTGCAAGGTGTTCTGCTGGTGTTACGTAACAGAGGAAGTCACAGCCTGCTGCTGCAGAAGCTGATGCACCGATAGCTGTTACGATATGGTCGCGACCTGCACCGATGTCTGATACGAGTGGACCGAGCATGTAGAATGGTTTTCCATCACTCATTGCTTTCATGAGCTTGACATTCATCTCTACCTGATCAAGTGGTACGTGACCTGGGCCTTCTACAATTACCTGAAGGTCGTATTTGTCGTGTGCTATCTGTGCGCATTCGGAGTTGATGATAAGCTCCTGTACCTGTGCTCTGTCAGTTGCATCTGCTACTGCACCTGCACGCATTCCGTTTCCTGTTGAAAGAGTGACTTCGTGTTCCTTGAGGATCTCACAAAGGTAATCGAACTCTGCGTAAAGTGGGTTTTCCTTCTCATTGTGCAACATCCATGTGCTCATGAATGCACCGCCACGGGAACAGAGACCACCGTATCTGCCGTGTGCCTTCAGCCTGTCAAGGACAATGTTGTTGATACCTGTGTGGATAGCCATGAAGTTTGTACCGAGCTTTGCCTGTTCCTCGGTTGCATACCAGAGGTCGTCCTCTGTCATATGAACAATGGAACCGTCCCTCTTTGCTGCTGTGATAAATGCCTGATAGAGTGGAACTGAACCTACTGGAAGGGATATTGCGTCACATACAGCTTTCCTGATACCAAGGAAGTCTCCACCGGTACCGAGCTCCATAAGAGTGTCTGCACCAGCAGCTTCAGCTGCCTTTGCTTTCTGTACTTCCATATCAAGGTCAACGATATCTGATGATGCACCAATGGATGCGTTTACCTTAGTCGTAAGACCTTCACCTATACCACAGATTTTTATGTCTCTGTATGGAGTCATTGGGATCACGATTCTTCCTGCCGCAATTCCACGTCTGATAAATTCAGGATCTTTGCCTTCTACCTCAGCAACGATCTTCATCTCTTCTGTGATCTTACCATTTTTTGCATCTGTTACTATTGTCATTATTGAACCTCAAACTTTGATGTACCATACAAGAACCAAATCGTATATAATATTTGTCGAAAAATTAACTTTAGATAAAGTCAAGTTAACTTTATAGATGTAGTTATTTTATTGAATATTTTGAATAACTGAACACAATATTCAAATAAAAAAAAGATAGAGTTGCCTCTATAAACGAACTGCATACATTCACAGCAAAATATGGTGACAAATAGGTAGTGCAACTAAATTTGTTTTAGAAGGCGATAGAAAAAGCTATTAATACTACAGGTAAAAAACAGGATGAAATAAAAGGATCACTCTTTTTTCAGTTCACTGATTTTCCTGAGCATACGCATATTTTCCCTGTGCAGGGAAACTACAAGGTCACTCAGCATTCCAAACACGAACATCTGGAAACCTGCAATGATAAGCAAAGTAGTAAGGATGGTCATGGGAATACGTGTGACTCCATGGAACCATTCAATAACAACGTAAGTTCCGACGATCAATCCGGACAAAATAAAAGCTCCGCCAATTATACCAAAATAGAACATGGGGTTATGCATTTTTGCCATTTTGTAAATGGTAGAGCCTATCCTGAAACCATCCTTCAGGGGATTCAGCTTGGTAGCACCTTCCGAGTGTCTTGCCAGGTATGTGGTTGGAACTTCAACTACCCTCAGGTCTTTCTTTACGCTCTCAATGGTTATCTCGGATTCGATTTCAAAACCGCTTTTCTTCAGGTCAAAGGACTTTATAGCCTTTCTGTTAAACGCCCTGTATCCCGTGAGGATATCATCGAGCCATACACCGTAGGCCAGACCGAAAAGCTTGTTGATTATCTTGTTTCCTATAAGATTGAGCCTGGTGAATGCTCCTTTCTCATAGTCCACCAGCCTGTTACCCATGACATGGTCTGCTTTCCCTTCAAGGATAGGAGCAAGGACCGCATGCACATCTTTGGCCAGATTGGTACCGTCCCCATCTGCCATTACGACATAGTCTTCCTCGATAAGATCAAACGCCTGCTTAATTGCCTGCCCTTTTCCCTTTCCAGTCTGGACTATGACCCGGGCACCTTCGGCTTCCGCTATCTCACGTGTTCTGTCCTTGCTATTACCATCTATAACAAGTATGTTGTCAAAGCCTTCTGAACGGAAGTCCCTGATAACCGGACCTATGGTAGCCTCTTCGTTAAGAGTAGGCAACAAAATGCAGACATTCTCGTTTGTCATTTGATAGAAAATAGAAATAATAGGTCTTAAAGCAGACCCATGCTGTCAAGCTGCTGTCTTACGACCTCAACACCCTGTTCACAGTTCTCAGGGGATTTGCCGCCAGTGACCACAAGCTTTCCTGAACTGAAAATAAGTACAACGACCTTAGGATCATCTATACGGTAAACAAGACCAGGGAACTGTTCCGGCTCGTACTCTATATTCTCAAGACCAAGACCAATAGCAATTGCATTGAGGTTCAGTACTGCCTTAAGATCTGCAGATGCCACAATATTCTGAACGGTAATTTCAGGGTCCTCTATGGTCTTTATCCCAATACCATTGAGCTTCTTTGCCATGTTACCTATGACAGTGTGAACATCAGCTACATTCTTTGCACCGGTACATACTACCTTACCAGAAGTGAATACAAGAAATGCGGCTTTGGGGTCAGTTACACGGTAAACAAGACCAGGGAATTTCTGTTTGTTATATTCCGCACCCTCAAATTCAGCTTCTATCTTTGTAAGATCGAACTCCTCGGCAAGCTTGGTAGATGCAACCACATTTTCAATTTTGATGTTGTAATCTGACATAGTATAATCCTCATATTTAAAGCATTTAAAGCGGGTTGTTTATATTCAACAATTCAATATATAAAGTTATACCCTCTTGTTTATATAAGTATTTAAAGACATCATAAAACTCCACTTTTTTGATGCATTTTTCAATAAAACAGCTTATTTTCAACTGTCTTCAAACTTCTTAAGTCCGTTTATAACAGCCTCATACTTGTTGCAAACCCTTTCCAGCAAGTCACCATCCATAGCCTTATGTGTGGGTATAAGAATGTCAGCGCCTTCAGAAACTTCAACACCTTCCGTTGATGTGCCATAATCAGGAGCTATCACAATTCCCGTGGATGATACACCCAGACGCAGGTCACTGACGATGCGTGCAACCATCTCGGTGGCAGGCCGGACTTTCTTGCTTATGACAAGAGCCTTTGAAACATAGCGTCCCTTGAGATCATTTATTGCCTCAATGTTTGATTCGGATCTCTCCTGATCAGCCACATTCTCAAGAAGCCTGATAGAATCAATGAGGTCATCAAATGTGGTCGAACTAACCTCTATTATCTCCCCGTCATAGTATTTACTGACTTTTTCAAGGTAGCCTCTGGAGATAACCAGTTTATACACATCTTCAAGCTCATCCAGTTCTTCTTCAGTCGGGTCATATGCATTGATGACCTTATAGTCCCTGATGCCACACATCTCCATAAGGGATTCGTACATGGGAGTAACACCAATAAATCTCCTTCCAAGCCACTTGTTAAGACCACTCTGCCCGCTTTGAAGACGTGAAAGTTCTACTATCTTCTTTTTCACAAGGTCAGGATCATTGGATTCAAGACCGAAGTAATCAGCAAACAGAGAAGTGGTGCGAAGCAATTTTGTTCTTCCGTGCGGCACAGCCTCAACAAAACCCCTATCCTTCAGTTCCCTTATGTGATCATAAGCAGAGTTGCCCCTCATGTCCACAAGATCCGACTGGATAAGCGGCTGATGATATGCGATCATTGAAAGCGTACGCAGCATGGGCGCGCTCAGTTCCTTTGGAGCAAGTGGCCTCACCACATCAGTATATTTTGGTTTCACCTGCATAACGTAACGTTCACCAAGATCTATTATCTCAATACCCGTTTCCCTGGAAGAATATTCCTTTACAAGATCAAGCGCAACAGAAATAACATGTTTCTTTGGCTTGCCTATCAGTTTTCCAAGGGTTAGTGCATCAAGTGCCCCTCCGGCAGCAAAAAGGGCTGCCTCCATAACTTCCCGGTCACTCATAACTGTAAACACACCCCTTAAACAGCCTCATAAGCGGCCCTGGCAGGATAAACATACAATTCCCCGAATAGCTCTTCCTGCGTCAGCCATACCTGTTTTTCAGTTGCAAGGAAAAGCAATGAAACATAAGTCATAATATTCTCAGACCTGTCATCGGTCATCAGGTCAGAAAGCGGAACAAATTCATGATCAGTAAAGCATTCTTCTAGCATTGCAGCCATGTCCCTGACACGCCCAAGTATATCTTCCTCATGGGCAATTCCCAGAACATCATCTGTTGTCACTAATGACCTTTCTTCCAGTTTACGATAAACACTGCGGTCTTTCCTGCGTGTTTCAACCTTCTCGGCTTTACGCAGCTCAACAATAAGCTCATGAAGCGTAACCGGACGCGTAGCCCTGCGCCGGATCGGTAGTTTTGGAACCGGATATTCGTCAACCTCATAGAAATCCAATTCATCGTCCATCATCTCAAAGCAGTCATCCTCTTCTTCTTCCATGACGATACCGGTGGATTTCATACGCAGCAGAATCGCCGCATAGAGAAGTGTCCTGCCGGAGATGCGAAGATCCATCATCTGCATCACTTCAATGCGTTCAAGGAACATATCAGTCACATTGACAAGGTCGATGTCCCACGGATTGATTGCGCCGTCCTTTGCAAGATTCATGAGGATTTCCACAGGTTCACTAAGTACGTCTTCTGTGAACTCAAGATGGGATTCATCAACACCAAGTCCCCTTAAAGTCTCAACGAATGCCGGATCAATGGTATACGGTAACGAAACATTAGCTTTCAGCGCAATATCCGCTGCCGGGACCATTTCTATGTCTTCTGCCATTTCGTTCAACGTAATTTCACACCCGTAATACTTGTAATGTTATTTTCCTGCATTGCAACTCCAATGGTACGCTCAGCGGCCTCTATCATCGGTTTTCTGAGAGAGACAACTATGAATTGCGCATTGGCAACTGCCGTTTTAACTCTCTGCGCAACCTTTCCGGCATTGGACCCATCAAGGAACATGTCAATCTCATCGAATGCATAGAAAGGTGCAGGCCTGTACTGCTGGATAGCGAAAACAAATGACAGGGCAGTAAGACTCTTCTCACCACCGGACATGGCTTCCAGACGCTGCAGAGTCTTTTCCTTTGGCTGTGCCTTCAGTGTCATGCCACCTGCAAAAGGGTCTTCGTAATTATCGAGAACCAGCTCACCGATACCGTCGGAAAGTTCGTGGAATATCTCCTTGAAAGGCGCGTTTATACCCTCATAGGTTTCCATGAAAGTATCTTTTTTAAGCTGCTCATATTGTGTGATCCGCTCAAGTATCTGTTCCCTTTCCGAGGACAGAGTGTCACGCCTTGTAACAAGTTCATCGAGCCTTACCTCGACCTCATCATATTCATCTATTGCACGCATGTTGACAGGTTCAAGGCGCTCCATTGCCTTCTCGATAGAACCTATTCTTGTGCGTACGGTTTCATAATTAGGAACTTCTTCTGATTCCTCGATGCCACGCCTCTGAATCTCTTCTGCAAGTTCGACAACCTGCTCCTCAAGAGCATCCTTTGTGGCTTTCAGGGCCATCATCTGTCGATTGCCTTCATCAAATCTGAGCCTTATTTTCTCAAACTCTTTCTTCACAGAAACATGCTCTTCATGCAGTTGGGCGCGTTCCTGCTGCAGTTCCTTTAACTTTTCAGCAAGCTCGGTTTCACGCTGCTGTTTTTCAAGGAGAGAAGCTTCAAGTTCAGTGATCCTGGTCCTGAGGTCAGCCACACGTTGTTTATGGGTAGCTTTCTTTTCATCCATGGATTTGATAAGTTCCCTGTTCTCCTCGATCTTTGAAGATGCATAATTGCGATCAAGATTAAGCGCATTCAGAGTAGAATCAATATCACGAACACGACCATCCAGACGCCTGATCTCTTCATCAAGCTGTTCTGCCTGCCTGTTAAGTTCAGGAACTTCAGAACCTTCGAGTTTCTTTTCCAGCACCTCGATGTCCTTTTCAAGTGACTGGACAAGTTCCTCTTTTTCCTGTTTCTGGACAACGGTCTGGTCCATCTCATCCCTGAGCACCTTACGTGACTCTTCTATCTCTGCAAGTTCCTGGGCCTTTGCTTCAATTAGCTGGGTAAGACGTTCACTTCTTCCTGAGATCTCTTCAAACTGCATCTGCTTCTTGGAGATCTCCTTGTCATGTTCATGGATCTCACGGTTGACCTGAGAGATATGCCCTTCTACCTGATCCAGTTTCTTGATGGCATTGCTGCGTCTGGAATCATACTCGGTTATCTTCTCAGCGATCTTTACGAGCTTATCTTTCTCAGAAGCAGCGAACGAAAGACCGGTATTCTGCTGTTGGGAACCACCAACCATTGCACCGCTCTTTTCAATGACCTCACCTTCAAGAGTAACCATCCGCAGACCGCCCATAAGGCGACGGGCATTCGTCAGGGTATCCACAATGAGAGTGTCCCTGAATACATACCAGAAAGCGGCTTCGAATTTCTTATCAAAATCTATAAGGTCGATTGCATAGCCAACAACCCCATCCCTGTCAGAAAGGTCTTTGTACGGCCTGCGGGATTCCATTTTGTTCAATGGAAGGAATGTAGCCCTGCCACCCCCTCTTTGCTTAAGGAAAGAAATTGCACGGGCAGCATCTTCGTCATTCTCGACAACAACTGCCTGCATACGTCCACCGGCGGCAATTCCAAGGGCATTGGAATATTTCTGGTCAACACTGCCGAGTTCTGCTATAGTACCATATATACCCGGTAAACCATGATGTTTTTTCTCATTCATCACCATGTCCACTGCTTTGGAATACTTGCTGTGGTCCTCTGCCGCGCGGACACGGACCTCTATCCTGGCATAATCATTCTCATACTTGCGAAGCTCGTCTTCAATTTCCTTTACAATGACCTTTAACTGAGAACGGTTGAGCTCAAGATCATCAATATCCTTTGTAAGTACATCTATCTTCTCATTGAGCTTCTCTATATCATACTGGACAGAAAGTGTATCACTGCCAGATGATTCTGATTTTGATTTGGCATCTGCGATCTCACTCTCAATATCACGGACTTCCGCGGACTTTCGCCTCAGAGAATCAAGCAAGCGGTCTTCCTGACGCATCAACTCATTTTTCTCATTCTTCAAGGTCTCAAGTTTTGACTTAAGAGTGCTGAGTTCGTCCCTTGTCTGGGCAAATTTTGCATCGACATCTGCGATCTTGCTCTGGAGAAGCATGCGCTCGGTCTTGCGCTCGGACATCTCGGAGAGGATGCTTTCCTTTCTCATTGATTCTTCTGAGATATTGGAATCCAGCCCTTCAAGCTTGCCTTTTATCTCATCGATCTCAACAAAGGTTTTCCTTCGCCTTGATTCGACATCCTCCATCTCCTTTTCAGAAAGTTCAATAGTGTCAACACACCTTGATACTTCACCCCTGATGCCCTCGATATCCTTCTTTATCTGGATCTGCTCATCTTCACCCATTCTCTGGATGGACAGGGTCATTTCCTCAAGATCCTGTTCAAGCTTCTCCACACTAAGCCTTTTGGCCTCAAGGTCCAGTTCCAGTTTACCAAGAACATCTCCCTTGGCCTGGATATCATCACCAACAGATGCGAGTTCCACCTTGGCATCCTTGAGCTTTGCAAGCAGGACAAAGCCCTCGAATTTCATTTTTTCTTCCTTAAGAGATTGATATTTAAGGGCCTGGTCACGCTCTGTCCTGAGTTTCTCAAGCTGCTGCCCGACCTCTTCGATGATTATGTCTACCCTTTCAACCCGCTCTCGCACGATCTCAAGCTCACTCAGTGCCCTGTCCCTTTTACTGTCAAACTCAGCAACACCTGCGATCTCATCGATGATCTTACGTCTCTCGGTAGGAGTCATATTGATGATGCGCGTAACATCACCCTGCATCACAACATTATAACCTTCGGGAGTAACGCGGGCTTTTGCAAGATAAGTATGAACATCTGTAAGGCTTGATGCCTTCCCGTTGAAGTAGAAATAACTGTAATATCCTGAATCCGTTTCACGTATCTTTCTTGTGATGGTGATCTCATCTGCATCATATGGCATTTCACGATCAGTATTGTCGAAGCGAATTGTCACCTGCGCAAAATCAGGCTTCTTCGAGCCTTCACCATTATATATAAGATCAGTGAGCTTTTCAGCCCTCATGGTCCTTGAACTTGACAGTCCCAGCACAAAAAGGATACCATCTATGATATTAGATTTACCACTGCCGTTTGGACCGGAAATCGTGGTGAAACCATCAAAAAAAGGTATTTTTACCTTTTTCCCGAAGGATTTGAAGTTTACAAACTCAAGTTCCTTTATATGCACGCGATTCCTCTGTTTTTATAAAAAATGATTATTTTCTTCGTGTGACGATCACGACAGCGTCTTCATCTTCGCGTGCCTCAATGGTCTCATATTTTGAGGCTTCTTCTTCAGCTTCTTCTTTTTCGCACGAGGAATTACTTTCTTCTGCCACGATGTATCTACAGGAATCCATATCCTGGCGCGAGGTCCTGTCGATCCGGAGTTTGCGCTCATCATCTGTTTCTGCGATGATATATTCAGACCTGCGTTCAGGTTCAGGTATTTCAGGGCGCTTTACAGAAGGAACTTCCCTCACATTGAAACGCATATTAGGAGATGAGGATGGCTGAACATTTCCCGAAGAAGGTTCTGATTCATCAGACCTTATAGAAACCTTTGAATTGAATGGTTTTGCTGATGGTGATGTTTCAGCTGGAACAGAACTGAAAGAAGGAGACGAAGATGCAGGAATTGTTGATAATGAGGATTCCGGTTGTAAAGGAGTTACCGAAGGTGCTACCGGTTTAGGCTCTGGCCTGTATACTTTTGGAGCCACTGGCTCCTTAACAGCTTCGACCGGAGATTTCTGCTCCACTTTCTTTTCACGGGAAACGGGTAACTCTTTCAGGGAGCGGATCATTGACTTTTGATCAAGGAGCTCATCCATGACACCATTAAGATTGCTGCTAAGGGTCTGAACCTTGCGTTCGAGTTGTGCAATCCGATTATTGAAATCAAGATCGTTCTTAAGGTCACTTCTTATCTCCCGCAGTATAGATTCACGGAGATTGTTCTTGATATCATCTAGTTCTGTTTCTTTTTCCTTGAGTTGCCGCTCAAGGCGTTCAATCACAAAGTCCCTGTTTTCAGTATTCATGAAAAGCCTCGCAAATCCATTCAGTCCCTCATCGCCGTTATACGACAATACCACTTTAATATATGAGTAAAAGTATAATATACCTTATGGTCGCTAGATGTATTTTTTTCAAGCATTAAATAATTATTTGCTTTAACTCATCTTGCGTATATTGTCGAATTATTGGTAACCGGGTCTTTCTCTACTGCAAATACATGGTCAGCAGAGTCAATAAGCGATTCATCGTGGGAAACTATGAGAATTTGGGCAACCCCTATGTCCCGCATCATATCTATGAGCTTTATCAACTGGTGTACATGCCCCCTGTCAAGGAACACAGTCGGTTCATCCATTATAAGAGGTGGAAGCCCTGCACCATCATGAGATGAGGTACCAAGTGAAAGCAGACGGTATATGGCACAGCGAAGTACAAGATTGAATAAAGCACGCTCTCCGCCACTGAGAAGTTTGGGTTCAAGGGCAGTGCCATCCTTTTCAAAAACAGTAAGGTTATAATCGGCATCCAGCATCACATGAGAGTAGGCATTATTGGAATACATAAAAGAAAATATCTCGTTGATAAGCCGGTCAAGTGTCTGTATGTTACTGGAACGTAGTTGTGCACGTATACGCATATACATGCTCTCAAGGTCCTCAGCATCAGAGTAAACAGCATTTAGATACTCGCCCCGATTCTTCAGTATATTGAGATTCTTTTTTAGGTCTGAAAGCCGGACCCGGTCATTTTCAGCCATTCCAGCCTTCTTCATGACATCATCTTTTTCAAGTTTCAGCCGGTCAATTTCCAAATTGATCTTCCCAAACGCAAACCCATAGTCCCTGCTAAGGGATTCAAGTTCTGTTTTATTGAACTTGCCTATTTTGTCCTCAATTTCCTTCAGGGATTCTTTCTTCTCACCAATCTGTCCGTCAAAGAGTGAAACCATTTCCTGAATGCTTTTTATTTTGTCATCCATCTGCCTTATCTCTGAATTGATCTTTTCAAACTCACCCATTGTCTTCTGCATTTCCCGGGCAAGACCAAGACATCCAAGGAACTTTGAATGCTCTTTCCGGACGGATTCTTCTTCCTGAAGCATCAGAAGGATCTTTGATTTTGTCTCATCAAGGGATTTTTCCAGAGACTCTTTACCGGACAAAAGTTCCTTGATCTTCAGTTCATCTTCCTTTAAGCGCAGGCCATACTCTTCGATCCGCTTGTTATCCCGTTCAATAGCCTCTTTTGCAGAGTCGACACCCCTTACAACAGTATCAATCTCTGATTTACAACCGCGGGCTAACCTGACCTTGTTCACCCTGGCTTCAGCTTCAGCCTGTTTGATCTTGAGTTCGGATAATTCAGTTTCCAATTCCCCCACTGTTTCATTATCGGACACTGTTGATTCTTCAACACAGGAACCTTTCATATCCTGACCGCAAGTAGGACATTTGCCGGCTTCCAGAAGCTGCTTTGACCTTTCCAGACGGGTTTTAAGTTCGGAGATCTTCACCTTCAGCTCAGCTTCCCTGCCATGGAACCTCTTCTGCTGGTCATTGACAAGATCAAAAACTTCATCGATGTTTTCAAGTTTTTCAAGACTGAAACCCAGAGACTCTATCTTAGATACGACATCCTTACGTTCACCTTCAAGTTCTTCAATGCGGACCTTATGATTTCCAATCTCAGAATGAACACCTTTTATATTGGATTCGACAGCCTTCACCGTATCTTCAATGGATTTCGCCTGCTTTTCCAGATCTTTCACAGACTGCCCCATGGTAAGAAGGTCCTTTTCATAAACTGCCTTTTTGCTTTTCAAATCGCTCAGCGAGTCCCTCAAAGAACGCTCTTCCCCATCCAGCTTCGCAACCAGGGACTCGACATCTTTTGAATCGGCATTCAACTGAAACTCTATTTCGGATACTCTGGTCTGCTTTGAAGCAAGGAGTTCTTTATGGGCATGTATGTCCTTTGAAAGTGAGTCTATAGAAACATATGATTGTGATTTTCGATCTGTCAGGTCCTTTATCTGTTGCTGCACAGATTGTTTCCTGCCGGAAAGTTCGTTCAGCTCAGATATCTTTTTTGTAACCTCATCTATCAGGGAACGTGTCCTGTCCCTCTTTTCATTCAGAGAAGATACTTCATAATCAATTTCCCCGGACCTTGTCCTGAGAGCTGCCAGTCTTCCACCCGGATCAGTATCTTCGATAAGCTTGATCTCACTGGCAACTTCCTTGCTACGTCTTTCGTTATCCCTCTGATGGCGCCCCACTCCTACCCTGGCACTTGAAGCTCTTTCCCGGTACTCTTCCAGTTTGCCGAGCTGGAGGAGACCATCTATCATTTTCTGGCGGTCCTTTGGCCTGGAATTAATCAGGACATCGATTTCACCCTGACGTATGTAAACACAGTTCCTGTAAGCCTCTTCGTCCATATTCAGGAGAGATGTAACTGCTTCATAGGTCCGTGTTGCCTGATCGAATATTATTTCCCCGTCCTTCGTGAAGACAGATTTAGTATTGGAAGCACGCCCCTTCTCCGGATCGTTACGGAAAGATTGTTCCACAGAATAATTATGGCCACTCTGCTCGAATTCAAGTGAGACAGATGCCTTTGAAGCACCTTTGGTGACTATATCGGAAAGTACAAAATCCCTGTCCAGTGTCTTGCTTCCGAAAAGTCCCATAAAACATGCTTCAAGAAGACTGGACTTGCCACTGCCGTTTACACCTGAAACAACCGTGACACCACTCTTAAATGACAGATCAAGCTGCTCGTAGCTTCTGATATTATCAACTTTCAGCCGTTTTAACATCACAGATAATCACCCAGATTGTACTGGCGGGGTTTTACAGAGTCCTGTCCTTTTTTATCCTTGTGATCGGACTCTTTTTCGTCCTTTTTGATTTCAGAAGAAATTTCAGCGTTGACTTCCGCATCTTCTGCCACGGATATATCAGCAACATCTTTGACCTCATCAGGTGTTTCAGCACTTGCTTTGCTAGTAATATTTTCAGCAACGACATCGGACATTTCAGAAACAATAGCATGTGGCACTTCGTTTGCTACATTCTCGCTTAATATTTCCTCTTTTGATCCATCCATGTCTGCCACAATATCTACTTTATCTAACGGGACTGCCTCCACTTCTTCTACATCTGCGGAGGGAACATAGGGAATATTACCAGGAACAGATTCCGTAAAGTCAATCTTTTCAAGCAACAGCCCTAATTTGGTTTCAGCCTCATCATCCACTTTTGTCTTCACAATAAGGGGATCCCTGATTATATCATCAAGAAGCAGGCCACCAGCCGTAAGATCCATTTTTTTGATCTCTTCTTTGACAACATCATCCGGGTCTGAGAAAGAGACTTTCAAAGAAGCATCATCCAGTGTATCGACCCCAGTACGAAGGTCTTTTATTCCCGGTACCAGTGCGCCTCTTGACAGAAGGAAGTTCTCAATTTCACTGAAATCCAGCTTTGCTTTGACATCGCCCGAAATCTCCACAAAGACAACTTTCTCCGCAATATCATATTCCATTATTGTGGAAAATATATCTTCATGGGCATTCGGACCTTCTGTGATTGTGACGGGTATGAATACAAATTCACGTGTTGGAATTACACGTTTGCTTATCTCGATCCCACTTTCTCCGATAGTGAAGATGTTGTACGACCGTGGTTCACGTTCGGAAGTACTGTTCCTTTCGGTACTGCCGCAGTAGGTTACCCATGCCCCACCAACCGTTGTGACCTCATTCTTGTGGTTGTCCCCGAGAAGGACCGCATGGACATCAAAGGGAATTGATTCAATTACATCTTTAATATCCCAGTCACCGAAGGAGAAGGGCTTTACCAGCTGGTGCATTACAAGAAGATTGTACCTTGCATCAGTTGCTTTGCCTTCGAATATAGAATAATCGAATAAAGGTATCTTTGTCCTAGGCACACTGTCAATACCATATAATGCAACCTCACCAAGCCTGTAAGGCTCAGTACCAAGATGCGTTACAAGACCAAGGCTGCTGTAAAGATCAAGCCACTGCGTACTCTGTTTGCTCTCATGATTTCCAACAATTGCAAGAAGCGGGATTCCTGCACTTTTCAGCCTCGAGAACAGACCCATGGCATCAAGAATATCATCAAGTGTGGGATTCCTGGAATCAAACAGGTCACCTGCATGCACCATGGCATCCGCGCCCATACTAATAGCATCATCTACAACAGTGGAAAAAGCATTGAGGAAATCCTGCCGGCGCACATCACTGTGATACTGCCGGTATCCAAGATGTGTATCCCCTGTGTGGACTATCCTTATCTCATCCATCAGGGACTATGATATGTATTTGCAGTTTTTAATTGTTTGGGCTCAGGACTTCAACACGATATAA